>NZ_JBVHEP010000002.1:313375-567658 GCF_055562795.1 Streptomyces sp. NPDC016851 | reverse complement strand
CCCTCGGCCCCGGGGGCCCCCCCCCCCCCCCCCCCCCCCCGGGGGGGGGGGGCCCCCCCCCCCGCCCCCCCGCCCCCCCCCCCCCCCCCCCCCCCCCCCCCGGGGGGCCCCCCCCGCTCCGAGGTGCATGCTCCTGGGTGCACGGTCCGAGCCGCTGCTCAGGCAGCCACCGGCGTCTGGTCCGTGGCCTGCCGGCCCTGCGCCGAGGTGCGCTTGGCCAGCAGCCGGTCCACGCCGAAGGCGCCGGAACCGGTGAAGATCAGCAGGAACATGGACCAGCAGTACATGGCCGCGCCCTCACCGCTGTTCTCGATCGGCCACAGGCCCTGCGGCTGGTGGACCTTGAAGTACGCGTACGCCATCGCGCCGGAGGCGACGAACGCCGCGACGCGGGTGCCCAGGCCCAGCAGGACCAGGGTGCCGCCGACGAGTTCGATGACGGCCGCGTACCAGTTCGGCCAGGCGCCGGTCGCCGCGGTGCCGCCCTTGCCGTCCACGCCTCCGAGGACTCCGAAGAGCGCGACGGCGCCGTGGCAGGCGAAGAGCAGGCCGATGACGATCCGGAACAGTCCGAGAGCGTACGGCTGCGCGCCGTTCAGGCGTGCGGTCATGTGGGGGTCTCCTTCGGTCGGCCGGCCTGGGGAGGGCCGGTCGGGGGACAGAACCGATGAGTAACCCACGTTAGGAGTGCCTAATAGATGCTTGCAAGTTCAACATTTGGCCACTGGTTCACCTGTCGTTGGGGCGCATTTTCCGCCGCAACCGCACGTAGAGCGGCTCTGGCCACCGCGTCCGCGTCCGAAAGCATGACCGAATCCACACCCGGACGAGCTCCCGCCGCCGTCACCCAGTGCACGCCCTCCGTCGGCACTCCGAAGGCGAACCGCCTGGTATGCGGGACTCCTTGACGGTCTATCAGATGATACGGGCGTGGCGTCACATCCAACCCGCCTGTCTCATAACCGTCTACGGTGTGCGGACGGCACCGCCCGGTCCGCAGCAGCTCCGCAAGGAGCCCATCGGCTGATTTCCGCACGTCGGGCTCCGGCAGACGGGCCTCTATGAGGGTTCTCACACGGACGGCCGAACCCGGCACGTCGGGTGAGTGTGCTGCCCAGGCCCCGTCCGCCTCCGTCACCTTCAGGCGCGGCCCGAGCACCCGCACCACCCCCGCCTCCACCAGGGCCGCCAGCTCCTCGATGCGGCGCCGGGGCGGGCCGATGGACAGGAAGGCGTTGAGCGGGGTGTACCAGCGGTCCAGGTGGTCCCGGCGGGAGGCGCCGGCGAGGCCGCCGTGGTCGACGATCAGCCGGAGTTCGTTGCGCAGGTCGCGCAGCACGTCGAGGGCCGCCTTCAGCGGGCCGCGCACATTGCCCAGGGCGGCCTGCGCGGCGTCCTCGCGCAGGTACGACAGCAGCCAGTCACGCCACTCGCCGGGATGCGCGAAGCCCCGTCCGGCGTACGGCCGGGAGATCCGCTCCCAGCTCCAGCGGTCTTCGTCCGCCACGCCGAACTCGGCCAGCAGCACGGCCTCTTGGGGATCTCCGTGCGGTACGGACAGGAAGTGACCGGTGAACTCCTGGCACTGCCGCGCGGAGGCTCCGGATTGCCGGAGCAGCGCGGTGCAGTACACCGTCTCCACCTCCTTCGCGACCAACGGCCATATCTCCGCCAGGAAGTCGGGCGCCTCCCCGGAGTCGGCGCGCTTGCGGAAGCCCGCGATCACGTCCGGTGTGAGGATCAGCGGGTCGTGCCGGCCGTACGCCCCCTTCGCGTTGTCGCCGCGCGCCTGGTACGGGATGCCGCGCCGCGACCCGGCGTACAGCCGCGGTTCGCGGCCGGAGGGGAGGTAGCGCAGGCCCTGGGCGTCCCGTACGAAACGGCCGCCGCGGCCGGTCGTCAGCAGGGCCGTGTGGTCGAAGAAGTTGAGGCCGAGGCCGCGCAGCAGGACGGGCTCGCCGGGCGGTACGCAGGACAGGTCGAGGTCGGCCGGATTGACGGGCGGGATGTGGCGCAGGCCGTGGCGTGCGGCGTGGGCGGCCAGGCGCCGCAGGCCCGGGCCGGCGGTCGCCGGCAGGTGCCCCTGGGCCAGGACCACGGCGGACAGGCCGGTCAGGGTGCGGCCGTCGTCGAGGGTGAGGGCCTGGTGGCCGGCGGAGGCGTCGTCGAGCCGTACCGCGCGGGCCCGGTGCGTCTCGACGCGGACGGCCGCCGGCGCGTCCCGCACGACGCGCGCGAACACCCACTCCAGGTAACGGCCGTACTGCGCCCGGGTCGGGTACTCGTCCGGGCCGAGCGTGCCGCGCGCCCACTCGTGCAGGCTCGGGCCCGGGCGGATCGGGCCCGAGCAGTCCACGCTGTCGTCGGTGAACAGGGTCACCTGGCAGGCCACGGTGTTCATCAGCAGCTCGGGCGACTGGTCGGTACGCCAGACGCGGCCCGGGCCCGGCGGGTCCGGGTCGATCACGTGGACCGTCAGCCGGGCTCCGGGCGGGAGGAGCTCAGGGGCGGAGGCGCAGAGGCGTTCCAGGACGCTGGTACCGCGCGGGCCGGCACCGACCAGCGCGACGGAAAACAGTGCGGGTTCTGCGGTCGGCGCAGGCAAGGGTGGGACTCCCGGGCGTGTGGGGCGCGATCGGCGGTCCGTCGGTGGGGAAGGGGACGGTCCGCCTCATCATGCCGTCGCCGGGAGCGGGAACCGAAGGCCGTGGCGAAGGATTGACCTCGCTGTGGGGCGCGTCACGAGCATCACGGTCACCGGGGCAGCAAACAGGCGGAACACATCGGTTACGGGGCAAGCTCGGAGTCCAGGAGGGTCGTCAGACGCGGGCCCTTGCCCTCCCGCGTCCGCGCCTGCTCCAGTCGCAGCCGCGCCGAACGGCCGCGCAGGGTCAGCGTCATGAGCTGGTTCCCGAACCAGGGGCCGCCCGTCTTGCGCCAGCCGACCGGCGGCCGGGGGAGGCGTCCGTGCCGGGCGAGACCGCGGCCCAGCCCGCGGGCCACCGCGCTCCAGCCGATGCGGAAGGCCATCCGGATCGACGTGGGGACGGAGTTGTGGACGGGTGAGCAGACGAGCTGCACCACCCGGGCGTCCGGGCCCCGCCCGGGCCACGAGGGCTCGGCGATGTAGGCGTGGTGCACGTCCCCCGACAGCACGCACACCGTCGCCGGGGCGTCCCGCCCCGAGCCGGCCTCGGCGATCAGCTCGGCCAGCCCGGCGAACGACTCGGGGAACGCCGACCAGTGCTCCAGGTCGGCGGCCCGCCGCACCTTCTCCCCGAACCGCGCCCAGCGCTCGCCCCGTTCGCCCCGGCACAGCGCCGCGTTCCAGCCCTCGGCGTCGTGCACCAGGTGCGGCAGCAGCCAGGGCAGCGAGGTGCCCAGGAGGAGGTGGTCGTACGACCCGGGGCTGTCCAGTACCTGCTCGCGCAGCCAGGCCTCCTCGCCCGGGTCGAGCATCGCGCGGCGGTCCTCGTCGAGGACGCGGGCGGCCCGGCTGTCGACCATCAGCAGGCGCACGCGCCCGAAGTCGCGCCGGTAGCTCCAGCGGGCCGTGGCCGGGTCGGCGTCGGCCCGGGCGGCGAAGGTGCGCAGCACGTCGGTGCCGTCGGGGACCTTGCGGACGTCCTCGTACACCGGGTCGGCCGCCAGCTCCGCCGGGGAGAGGTTCCCCAGGTGCTGGTGAACCCAGTACGACATCAGGCCGCTCAGCAGCCGCTCCCGCCACCAGTCGGTGGCCCGCATGTCGGCGAGCCAGGCGGCGGAGGTGTTCCAGTCATCGACGACGTCGTGATCGTCGAAGATCATGAAACTCGGCACGGTGGACAGCAGCCAGCGGATGCGGGGGTCGAGCCACGACTCGTAGTAGAGGTGCGTGTATTCCTCGTAGTCCGCGACCCCGTTGCCCGGCGGTTCGTCCAGGTCGCGGCGGGCCGCCAGCCAGCGCTGCGTCGTCTCGGAGGTCTCGTCGGCGTACACCTGGTCGCCGAGCAGCAGCAGGACGTCGGGCCGCTCGCCCTCCGGTTCGGCCACGAGGCGGGTGGCCAGCGCGTCCAGGGCGTCCGGGCCCACGGGGTCGTGCCCGCCGGCCGGCGGGGCGGCCCAGCGACAGGAGCCGAAGGCGACCCGGAGGCCGCCCTCGCCGCCCGGCGCGTGGATCGCCGAGGGCGGGAAGGGGGATTCGGGCAGCGGCCACACGCGGGTGCCGTCGAGGAAGACCTCGTACGTCGTGGTCGTACCGGCCGTGAGGCCCGTCACCGGGATCAGCGCGTAGTGGTGGCCCGCGACCTGGAAGGTCGGGGCCGTGCCGCCGGCGCCGTCGGCGCAGCGCACCGCGGCCGTGCACGGACGGCTCGTCTCGACCCATACGGTCGCGGACGAGCCGTCGGTGTGTCTCAGCAGCGGTCCGAGCCGCAGTCCGGCCATCGCCGATCCCCTCTCCGTCGCCCCGTACGGTACGGAACGACGGAGGCCGGCGGGGAGGTTCCGGCGCGCGGAATCGCGCGTGTCAGCGGTTCGCGGCGTGTCAGCAGTTCGCGAGGTGGCTCTGGAGCGCGGACTTCTCGGCCGAGTCGACCGACAGGCCGTAGTAGTACTTCACCTGGACCCAGGCGCGGACGTAAGTGCAGCGGTACGCCGTCCGGGAGGGCATCCAGGTGGCCGGGTCCTGGTCGCCCTTGGCCTGGTTGACGTTGTCGGTGACGGCGATGAGCTGCGGGCGGGTCAGGTCGTTGGCGAAGGACTGGCGGCGGGAGGTCGTCCAGGAGTCGGCGCCGGAGTCCCAGGCCTCGGCCAGCGGGACCAGGTGGTCGATGTCGACGTCGGAGGCGGCGGACCAGGTGGCACCGTCGTAGACGGAGTACCAGCTGCCGCTGGTGGCGCCGCAGGAGGAGTCCTGCTGGACGTTCGAGCCGTCGCGCTTGAGGACGACCTCGCGGGTGTTGCAGGCGCCGGACTGGGTGATCCAGTGCGGGAAGAGGTCGCGGTTGTAGCCGGTGCGGTCCTCGGTGGCCACCGTGAGGGAGGCGAGGTAGGAGCGGGCGGTGGCCCCGCTGACGGGGGTGGGCAGGGCGGCGGAGGCGGCCGGGCCGTTGAGAAGCCCGGCCGAGGCTATGAGACCGGTGAGGCCCGCGAGTATGCTGAGCCGTCGACGCGCGTAGAACTTCGGCATGCGAACTCCCTTGTGGGGTGGGGGCGTTGGGCTGCGAGCGAGGGAATGCTCGTCGCGCCGTGTTGCGGGGAGGTGTGCGCCCGGTGAGAAGTTAGTGACGCGTGCATGACATGACAAGCTTTAAGGCGGAACTTTTCGCTCCAGGGGTGTCGCGTACCATGGACGGCGCAGAAGGGGAGTAGCTCTTCGCCGGACCGTCGACATACTGCTCAGCTCGTCTGAGCCGGCGCCCGGAGGCAGGTCCTGCTGGTTCGTCCAGGGGCCCCGCCAGCGAGACCTTCGGCAAGCAGTGCACGCCCGTGCCCCACGGCACGGGTGCCGAGTGTGCTGCCGTGCCGAGGTGTCGTGTGTGAGGAGCCAGCACTCTCGGTGGGGCAGCCCCGACCGATTGAGGAACCCTTGATCAGCCTGACCGTGACGGCCGTCGTCTTCGGCGTCGTCTTTCTCGCCGAACTGCCGGACAAGACCGCCCTGGCCGGCCTCGTCCTCGGCACCCGCTATCGCGCCTCCTACGTCTTCGCCGGTGTCGCCGCCGCGTTCGCGCTGCATGTCGCGCTCGCGGTCGCGGCCGGCAGTGTGCTGACGCTGCTGCCGCAGCAGATCGTGCAGGCGCTGACGGGCGTGCTCTTCCTGGGCGGGGCGGCGGTCCTGCTGCTGAAGAAGGGCGAGGACGAGGAAGAGGTCCGCAAGCCGGAGAACCAGTCGTTCTGGAAGGTCTCGGGCGCGGGCTTCATGCTCATCCTGGTCGCCGAGTTCGGTGATCTCACGCAGATCATGACGGCGAACCTGGCCGCCCGCTACGACGACCCGCTCTCCGTCGGCCTGGGCGCGGTGCTGGCGCTGTGGGCGGTGGCCGGGATCGGCATCGTCGGCGGAAAGGCGCTGATGAGGAAGGTGCCGCTGCGGCTGATCACGCAGGTCGCGGCGCTGGTGATGGTCGCTCTCGGGGTGTGGAGCCTGTGGGAGGCCGTGACCGGGTGAGCCGCAGCGAGCTGAACGGCGGGTGAAGGTCTGCGGGAGGCCCTGGCCGATCCGGGGATTGTTTTGTACCGTGGAGAAACAAAGTGGCTCCCGCCCGTTTTCCCTGACCGGCGGGCGGGGCCGCCTTGTCCCTCCCGGGGGCTGCCGTGCACCCTCGTACGCGCCCTGAGCCTTGGAGCTGCCGATGACGGCCACCGCCGTGCTCACCGCCCGCGCCCTCCTGCTGGACATGGACGGCACCCTCGTCAACTCCGACGCCTCGGTCGAACGCGTCTGGCGGCGCTGGTCCGAGGCGCACGGGCTCGACCCGGACGAGGTCATGAAGGTCGTCCACGGACGGCAGGGCTACGCGTCGATGGCGCTGCTGCTGCCCGGCCGGCCGATGGAACAGAACCACGCCGACAACGCCCGGATGCTCGCCGAGGAGACGGCCGACACCGAGGGTGTCGTCCCGATCCCCGGAGCGCCGGAGTTCCTCGCCTCGCTGCGGGGGCTGCCGCACGCGCTCGTGACCTCCGCCGACGTTCCGCTGTCGACGGCGCGGATGGCCGCGGCCGGGCTGGACCAGCCCGAGGTGCGGGTGACCGCGGAGTCCGTCGGGGCGAGCAAGCCCGACCCGGAGGGCTTTCTGAAGGGCGCCGCCGAACTCGGTGTGGCGCCTGAGGACTGTGTGGTCTTCGAGGACTCCGGGGCCGGGATCGCGGCGGGGCGCGCCGCCGGGATGACGGTGGTCGGGGTCGGGTCCCGGGCCGCGTTCCACGAGCCGGACGTGGTGGTGGACGATCTCACGCGGGTGCGTGTGGAGGCTCTGGCGGACGGGACGATCCGTCTGCACATCGGGACATCGGGTGAGGGACGCGCGTCGGCTGTCGGCTGAGGGGCGTAGTCGTCCGGTCGGTCAGAGGTGGGCGGCGATGGTGCGCGCGCACTCCAGGGCCTCGGTGTGGGTGGTGTCCACCTCCAGGTCGTAGTGCACGTCCTCGTGCACGAGCTGTGCCTGCGACGCGGCCATGCCCCGGACGCGGTCCCCTCGGGCGATCTCACGGCCCTCGGCGACCGCGCTGTCGCACCTGACGCCGACCCACAGCACGTCGAGTCCGGCCAGGGCCTTCCGCCAGCGCTCCTGAGAGTGCGGTCCGCCGAGGAAGACGTCGTCGACGATGACCCCGGCTCCGGCCCCGGCCATCGCGGCGATGCCCTCGGTCCAGGCCGCGTCCAGTGCGCCGAACTCCGCGCCGACGCTCACCCCGCCGTCCGCCGTGAAGGTGATCCCTCCCTCCGAACCCCGCATCCGCGCGGGCAGCGCCTCGACGAACGAGTCGACGCCGAAGGCCAGCCACGGGTCCGGCAGCACCTCCTGCAGACACCGGACGATCCCGGACTTGCCCGAACTGGAACCGCCGTTGAGCACGATCACCTGAGTAGTCACGGCGTCACAGTAGGGCGGCCGGGGCGGTCACGGCTTCTTGGTTTCCGACTCCAGCTTGGCCCGCGTCTCCCGGTCGTAGACACCGAGGTCGTCGGTCTGGATGCCGCGTGACCACTGGTAATTGCGGACGGCCTCCTCGAGCCGGCCGTCGTAGTCGCCGTCGGGGTCCTCGCCGAAGAGGTACAACTGGCGCAGCCGGAGCTGGAGTTCGGTGACCTCCGGGCCGCGGTCGCCCAGGCGCAGGACGGTGGAGCCGCCGCTCTGGCGGGAGTTGCCGGGGGGCGCGTTCCCGGGGCCGGTGGCCGTGGCGGACGCCGAGGGCGCCGACGGGGTGGCCGACTGCGACGGGCTCGGCGAGGCGCTCGAAGCGGACGGTGACGGGGGGGCCGAGGGGCTCCTGCTGGCCGACGGCGACGGCGGCGGTGCGGCGGGGGCCGACGGCGTGACCTGGGCGCTCTGCGCCGGGGGCGTGGACGCCGGGCTGCTCGACGGGGCGTCCGGCACGCTGGCCCGGAGGTCGTCCGGCAGCGCGGTGTCACGGGACGGCGCCTCGTAGGAGAACAGCCCGCTCGCGAGCCCGGCCGCGGCCACGACGGCGACACAGGCCCCGGCGGCCGCACCGAGCAGCACGCCACGCCGCCGACGCCGGGGCCTCCGGCCGAACTCGTCCGCTACCGGCCTGCCCCGGCCGTGTCCTCCCGTGCCGTCGAAAAGCCGCAGGTCGGTGACGCTGGGCTCGGTCGTGGCGGGGACCAGGGGTTTCGGCAGCGGCGCGGTGGCGGATGAGGCGGGCACCCCGGAAGCGGCCGGGGAGCCCGACGGCCCGGAGATGCCCGGCGAGGCCGGGGGCACCGGCAGTCCGGAGGCGCCCGGCGAGGCCGGGGAAACCGGCAGCACGGTGGTCGCGTCCGGGTCGACCGGGCGCAGGGGCATGGTCGCGTCGGCGGGGGAGGGCGGCGGCGCGGCGCCGTCGGCGCGCGGGGTCTGCCCGGGGTTCGTCACGGGCCGTCGCGGAGCGCCCTCGGCTGCCTGCGCGGGCTCCTCGGTGTGCCGCCGGTCCGTCGGGTGGGTCCGGGGTGGTCGCGGGGCGTCGGCGGCCGTCTGCCCCGGGGTGCGGCGCGGGGCGCCTTCGCCCGCCTGCGCTAAGGCCTGGGGGTGTGGGTTCTCCGCGGGCGAGGGCCGACGGTCTGCGTGCGTTCGCCGTGAGGTGTCTTCGGCCGCCCGGGCGGAGTGCTCGGGTGCGGAGGCCGTCGTGTGCGGGGGTGCGGACGGGCCGTCCGTGCGGGCGGGTCGCGGAGTGCCCTCGGCCGCCCGGCCTGGAGCGTCGGCAGGCGAGGCCTGGCCGTACCGGGGCGAGGCGGAACGGTTCGCCGGGGACGGCTCGTCGGTGTGCCGGGGCTCCGCCGGGTGGGTCCGGGGCGGTCGCGGGGTGCTGTCGGGTGTCCGCCCGGGGGCTCGTCGCGGGGCGCCTTCGCTCGCCCGTGCGGACTCCGTGGGGTCCGTGGGCGAGAGCGAGCTGTCCGCGTGGGCTTGCCCGGGGGTGCCTTCGGGTGCCCGCGTGGGGTGCTCGGGGCCTGCGCCCTTCGCGTGCCAGAGCGTGGTCGGAACGTCCGCGCGGGGGGCGGCCGCCCGGTCGGGTGCGGCGGCGGGTGCGGTCTGGGCGTGCAGGAGCGAGGTGGGTGCGTCCGCCCCGGACGGCTGTGCTGGGCCGTCGGCGTGCCGGGGCCCGGCCGGTTGGGTTCGGGACAGCCGCGGGGCGTCGCCGGCCGGCCGCCCGGGCATCCGGCGCGGGGCGGCTTCGGGGGTCGGCGTCGGGTTCTCGGTGTGGGAGGCCCGTGTGGGTGTGGGCCTGCCGTCCGTGTGGGGTTGCCGTGGGGTGTGGTCGGCTGCCCGGGTGGGGTGGTCGGGGCCGGAGGTCGTCGCCTGCGAGGGCTTGGACGGGGCGTCCGGGCGGGTTGGTCGCGGGGCGGCTTCGGGGGTCGGCGTCGGGTTGTCGGCGTGGGAGGCCCCTGTGGGTGTGGGCCTGCCGTCCGTGTGGGGGCGCCCTGGGGTGTGGTCGGCCGCCCCGGTGGGCCGCTCGGGGCCCGGGGTCGTCGTGTGCGAGGGCGTGGACGGGGCGTCCGCGTAGGGTCGCCGTGCCGTGTCGTCGGCTGCCCGGGTGGGCCGCTCGGGGCGAGGGGCCGTCGTGTGCGAGGGCGTGGACGCGTGGGGTCGTCGCGGGGCGGCGTCGGCCGGCCGCGTGGGCGCGTCCGTGTGTGAGGGCGGCGTGGGGCGGCCCTCCGCGGACGGGCGGCCCGGCGTGACCTCGTCCTCAGGGGACCGTGTGGGCGTGTCGGGTGTGAGTTCGACGTACGGGCGGATGCGGAGTGGGTCGAAGTCCTCCGCTGCCGCCGCCTGAGTCGTGCGGGCCTTGCGGAGGGCCTCTGCGGCGCGGTGCGTGCAGGTGCAGGACGGGGTGTTGTCCGGCTTTCTGGGCGTGCCGCACTCCGGGCACGGGTGGCCGATCGGCTGTTCCACGCGTTCCTCCCTCCCCTCGCGAACTCCAGCTCCCCTCGCGAACTCCAGAGATTATCCAGATCTTCTCCACAGTGCGGGCGGCCAGCTCCCGGAATGAAAGCTTCCAAAAGGACTCGGCGGGCCATAACAGGTCACACCGGTCACGATGGAAAATGTCACAGGACCCTCGGGAGGTCTCATGGCTGGGCATGCGCACGCCACGAAGGCATCGGACCAGGGCGCCGCCGTCCGGGAGCAGGTGCCCGGCAACGTCCTGGTCTCCATCGGCGCCCTGCTCCTCGGCATGCTGCTCGCCGCCCTCGACCAGACCATCGTGTCGACCGCGCTGCCCACCATCGTCAGCGACCTCGGCGGCATGGATCACCTGTCCTGGGTGGTCACCGCCTACCTTCTGGCCGCGACCGCCGCGACCCCGCTGTGGGGCAAACTCGGCGACCAGTACGGCCGGAAACGGCTGTTCCAGACGGCGATCGTGATCTTCCTCGTCGGCTCCGCGCTGTGCGGCGCGGCGCAGGACATGACGCAGCTCATCGCCTTCCGGGCCGTGCAGGGCCTCGGCGGCGGCGGGCTGATGGTGTTGTCGATGGCCATCGTCGGGGATCTCGTGCCGCCTCGCGAACGCGGGCGCTACCAGGGGCTGTTCGGTGCAGTGTTCGGCGCGACGAGCGTGCTCGGGCCGCTGCTCGGCGGGCTGTTCACCCAGCACGCCAGCTGGCGCTGGGTGTTCTACGTCAACCTGCCCGTCGGCGTCGTCGCGCTCGCCGTGATCGCGGCCGTGCTGCACATCCCGCGCCGGACGCAGCGGCACGTCATCGACTACCTCGGCACGTTCCTCATCGCGGCCGTCGCCACCTGCCTGGTGCTCGTCGCCTCCCTCGGGGTCACGACCTGGAGCTGGGGGTCCGCGCAGATCGTCGCCCTCGCGGTGCTCGGCGTCGTCCTCGCCGTCGCCTTCGTGGCCGTCGAGCGGCGGGCCGCCGAACCCGTCCTGCCGCTGAAACTCTTCCGCGTGCGCACCTTCACGCTCGCCGCCGTGATCAGTTTCGTCGTCGGCTTCGCGATGTTCGGCGCGATGGTCTACCTGCCGACGTTCCTCCAGGTCGTGCAGGGCATCAGCCCGACCATGTCCGGTGTGCACATGCTGCCGATGGTGCTGGGGCTGCTGCTGGCCTCCACCGCCTCCGGGCAGATCGTCAGCCGCACCGGCCGCTGGAAGGTGTTCCCGATCGCCGGCACCGGCGTCACCACCCTCGGGCTGCTCCTGCTCCACCAGCTCGACGAGCACAGCTCCACCGCCGAGCTGAGCGGCTTCTTCTTCGTCTTCGGACTCGGCCTCGGCCTGGTGATGCAGGTCCTCGTGCTCATCGTGCAGAACGCCGTCCCGTACGAGGACCTGGGCGTCGCCACCTCCGGTGCCACCTTCTTCCGCTCCATCGGCGCCTCGTTCGGCGTCGCCGTCTTCGGCACGGTCTTCGCGGGCCGGCTCGGCGACCAGCTCACGGACGCCCTCCGGGGGACCCCGCTGCCGCCCGGCGTCTCCGTGGGCGCGCTGGAGGCCGACCCGCGCGGCATCGCCGCCCTGCCGCCCGGCCTGCGCCCGCCGGCCCTGCACGCGTACTCCGTGGCCATCACGGACGTCTTCCTGTACGCCGCTCCGGTCGCGCTCGTCGGCTTCGTGCTGGCCTGGTTCCTGAAGGAGGACCGGCTGCGCGGCTCGGTCACCGCGCCCGACGTCACGGAGACCCTGGCCAGCAACCCCGTCGAGCGGTCCTCGTACGACGAGGTGTGCCGTGCGCTGTCGGTGCTCGGCACCCGCGCGGGGCGGCGCGAGATCTACCGGAAGATCACCGCCCGGGCGGGCTACGACCTGCTGCCCGCGGCGAGCTGGCTGCTGCTGCGGATCAGGCGGCACGGCTCGGTGGAGCCGGCCGTGCTGGCCGAGCGGATGCCCGTGTCGCTGCCCGTGATCATGGCGGCCGCGCGCCAGGTCGAGGAGCGCGGGCTGGCCGTGCGCACGGGCCTCGACATGGTGCTGACCGACCGGGGACGCGAGGTCGCCGAGCGCCTGTCCGCGGCCCGTGAGGCGTCCCTCGCCGAGTTGCTCGGCGACTGGTGGGGGCCGGACCGGCCGACCGACCTCGTCCGACTCGTGCGGGAGTTGAACGGCGAGCTGTGCGGCTCGCGGCGGGAGCGGCCGTACGCCGAGCGTCCGTATGCCGAGCGGGCGGTCTGAAAGAGAAGAGAACTCCTGGTTCAGGTGAGGTGCTTGGTGAACCAGTGCTCGGCGTACGCGTCGTCGTTGTGCGGCTCGGTCTCCACGTAGCCGAGCCGGGCGTAGAGGGCGCGGGCTTCAACGAGGTCACCGCGGGTGTCCAGAATCATCCGCCGGGCACCCAGCGCGCGGGCGGCGTCCTCGGCGGCCCGGACCAGCAGCCCGGCACCGCCCTTGCCGCGCATCGCCTCGTGCAGGAAGACCCGCTTGAGCTCGGCGGTCGTGCCGTCGACCAGCCGTACGCCCGCGGTGCCGGCCGGCTCACCGCCGTACCGGGCGACCAGCAACTGCCCGCCGGGTGGGGCGAGATCGGCGCCCGGCTCCTTGGCGATCTCCCGCTCCAGTTCGTCCGGGTCGGTCCGGCGCCCCTCGTGCAGCAGGTACCAGCGGTCGCTGACCTCGGTGTAGTACGCCCGCCACAGGGCGACGGCGACGGGGGAGTCGTACGGTTCCGGGGTCACGGTCCAAGTCATGACCGGCATTCTCCGCGGGGGCCGTAGCGGGTCCGCAACCCGATAACCCCGGGGGCGTCCGGGCCCGGGCGCCGTTTGGGGGCCTGCTTCCGGGCTACCCGGTCGGCGAACCGGCTCGCGAGGAGAGCCGGTTGGGCCGAGAACCCGGAAGGCATTCATGTCCACTGGCCTGATCATTGCACTGATCGTGATCGCGGCGGTCGTCGTCATCATCGCGGCCGCCATGACCCTGCGCGCCCGAGGGGCTCGGCGCGGCCCGAGCCTGAAGCGGCGCTTCGGACCCGAGTACGACCTGGCCGTCGCGCGGCACGACGGCGACACCAAGGCCGCCGAGCGGGAGCTCGCCGAGCGCGTGGAGCGCCACGGTGAGCTGCGCGAACGCGCACTGGAGCCGGCACAGCGCGAGCAGTACGAGGCGCGCTGGACGGCCGCTCAGGAGCGGTTCGTCGACTCGCCGCGGGAGGCGGTCGCCGAGGCGGACCGGCTGCTCGCTGAGCTCGCCGGTGCCCGGGGCTTCCCGGACGGCGGGCAGTACGAGGAACAGCTCGCGGCGCTGTCCGTGCACCACGCCCACCACGTGGACGGCTACCGGCGCGTCCACCGCGCGGCGCACCTGCGCGCGGACGACGCCCGGGACGGCGGCACCGGTACGGAAGACATGCGTGAGGCCATGGTGGCGGCCCGCGCCCTGTTCGAGGAACTGGTGCGTCCGGCCCGCCACGACGGCGGGGACCACGTCGCCGGCCCGCACCTGGGCGGACGCCATGAGGGCGGACGGCACAAGGCCGGGCTGAACGGCGGACGCAAGGCCACCGCCGGCCGCGGCGGACACATGCCGTGGGCGATGCACCGACGTCAGGCGAAGGAGAGTTGAGTTCGATGTCCGACATGACCCGACCGCCCGGCGATGACACCCGCGACGCGCAGGTCACCTCTGACACTCGCGTCACCCCCGGCACCGCCTCCCCCACCCCCGGCACCAGTGGCTCCTCCGTCGGCCCCGATGCCCGCGGTGAGACCGCCCTGGGCACCGGTCACGGCACCGGCCACGGCACAGGCCTCGCCGGTGCCAAGGAACGGGAAGGCACCACCTCCCAGGGCTCCCACGGCACGCCCGCGCACCTGTTCCCCCACGACGAGTCCGACAAACTCACCTCGCAGTTGCACCACGCCGTCGCCGAGTTCGTCGACGCGCCCCGGGCCGCCGTCGAGGAGGCCGACCACGTGCTGGAGGAGATCGCGGCCCGGTTCACCGAGGCCGTGACGCAGCGCCGCCGCACCCTGCGCCACTCCTGGCAAGCGGTGGAGGGCGGCGAGGGCAAGCCGGTGTCGAGCGGCGACACCGAGCAGCTCAGGTTGGCCCTGAAGGACTACCGGGAGCTGGCGGAACGGCTGCTGCACGTCTGAGCCGGGTGCTCCCGAGCCCCGGTCACCGGTCCGCCCGGCGCTCCCGCCATTGCCGTACGACGTCTTCGACGTCGTACGGCTTTTTACCGAGCGGGGGGCCGGGCGGAGGCTTGAACATCATGTCGCGGATCTTGTCGTTGATCTCGCCGATGATCTTCCTGACGGCCTGCTCCGAGGGCGCCGCGTACGCGGCCAGGAGCGCGTCCTCCGCCTCCTTGCGCAGTGCCAGTGTCGGCGGCAGGACCGAGAGGCCCTCGCGGGCCATCTTCCGCTTGACCCACCACAGTTCGTCGTAGGTGGAGTCCACATCGGCCGGCAGCGGTCGGCCCGCCCCCGGCAGCCGCTCGAACGCGCCGCGTGTCTCCGCATCACGGATCTGTTTGTCGACCCAGGACTCGAAGTCGACGCCGGGTGGCTTTCGCTCGGTCATGAACCCATTGTGCCGGACACCGTGCGGCCTGGCGTTCTATCATGCGGCGGGCTTGCAGTCCCATCAGGACGTCTCAGGAGGAGCGCACGTGCTCGAACTCACCATGGCCGCCGTGTCCGCGGCGGAGGAGGGTGCCACGGCCGGCATGCTCATGGCCGACGCGCCCAGCGAGCCGGGTGCCGTGCTGCGGGTGGGCCGTGACAAGTCGGTGTGCCGGCTCTCCACGCCGGACGACTGGCTGTTCGTCTCCCGCGTCCACCTGGAGTTCCTGTGCGGGGCCGACGGGACCTGGCAGCTGACCTGGCTGCGCGGCTCCCAGCCCGACCCGTCCTCCGAAGTCCGGCTCACCGTGGGGGAGTACGTCCAGCCCCTCGCCTACGGAGGCACCGTCCCGCTGCCCAGGGGCGGCAGCGGCGAGGTCATCGTCCAGGACCGCACCGCCCCGCGCAGCGTCAACGTCGGTTTCTTCCACGAGGTGTGACGCCGGAGGTCAGGCCAGCACCCGTGCCAGCGCGAACCCGTCGTACCCCTTCATGCCGACCGTCTGGATGGCCGTGCCGCTCAACCGCGGGTGGCTGCCGATCAGTTCGATCGCGGCGCGGGTGCCCGTCACGTCCGGTGCGGTGCTCGCCGCGTCGGTGACGCGGCCGCCGCGTACGACGTTGTCGAGGACGATGAGGCTGCCCGTGCTGGTGAGCTTCAGGGCCCACTCCACGTAGTGCGGGTTGTTGGCCTTGTCGGCATCGATGAAGACCAGGTCGAAGGGGGGCGGGTTCTCGTCGGCCAGCTTGGGCAGGGACTCCAGGGCCGGGCCGATCCGGACCTCGACGAGCTTGTCCAGGCCGGCGCGGGCGATGTTGCGGACGGCGACCTCGGCGTGCCTGGGGTCGTACTCCAGGGAGACCAGCCGCCCGTCGGCGGGCAGGGCGCGGCCCAGCCAGATGGTGCTGTAGCCGCCGAGCGTGCCGATCTCCAGGATGTGGCGGGCGCCCTGGATCTGGGCCAGGAGCTGGAGGAGCTTGCCCTGGTTTCCGGAGACGTTGATGTGCGGAAGCCCGGCGGCGTCGCTGTCGCGCAGGGTGGCCGCCAGGGCTTCGTCGTCAGGGGCGAGGCGGGCGGTGAAGTAGGCGTCGACCTCGTCCCAGACGTGCGACTCGCTCATGCACCTCTACCTTTCGTACGCATAGTTAGCATCCCTAACTACTGGCGTGACGAAGATACGTGGTGCACCGGTGCACTGTCAGGGGGATTTCCCCCGGCGTGTCTCAGCCGGCCACGGACGGTGCCGAACCCGGCAGCGGGCGCCCGGCCGACTCCGCCATGCGCCACACCGCGAAACCGCCGATGACGGCCGCGGCCATCATGTAGTACGCGGGCATCATCATGTTCCCGGTGGCGCCGATCAGGGCCGTGACCACCAGCGGCGTCGTCCCGCCGAAGAGGGACACGGAGACGTTGAAGCCGATGGACAGGGAGCCGTAGCGGACCTTCGTCGGGAACAGCGCCGGGAGCGCCGAGGGCATGGCCGCCGTGAAGCAGACCAGCAGCAGGCCGAGGGCGCCCATGCCGAGGGCGACCGCGAGCAGGCTGCCCTCGCGGATCAGCAGCAGGGCCGGGACGGACAGCAGCAGGAAGCCCGCGCAGCCGGTGGCGATCACCGGGCGGCGGCCGACCCGGTCGGTCAGCGCGCCGGCGAACGGCTGGACGATCATCATCAGGGCCATCACGCCGAGCACGACGAGCAGGCCGTGCGTCTCGTCGTAGTGGAGCTGACCGGTCAGGTAGCTCGGCATGTACGACAGCAGCATGTAGTCGGTGACGTTGAAGACCAGCACCAGGCCGACGCAGAGCAGCAGCGCGCGCCACTGGCCGGTGATCATCTCGCGCAGCGGCACCTTGGGGCGGTGGGTCTCGGCCTTCTCGATCTCGGCCGCGAACGCCGGGGTCTCCTCCAGGCGCAGTCGCAGGTAGAGGCCGATGATGCCCATCGGACCCGCGATCAGGAAGGGGATGCGCCAGCCCCAGGAGGTCAGGTCGTCGGCGGAGAGCAGGGCCGTCATCACCGTGACCAGGCCCGCGCCGCCGATGTAGCCGGCGAGGGTGCCGAACTCCAGCCAGCTGCCGAGGAAGCCGCGCCGCTTGTCGGGGGCGTACTCGGCGATGAAGGTGGAGGCACCCGCGTACTCGCCGCCGGTGGAGAAGCCCTGCACGAGGCGGGCCACGAGGAGCAGGATCGGCGCGCCGACACCGATCGTCGCGTACGACGGGATCAGGCCGATCGCGAAGGTGCCCGCGGCCATCATGATCATGGTGAGCGCGAGGACCTTCTGGCGGCCGACGCGGTCGCCGAGCGGGCCGAAGACCATGCCGCCGAGAGGGCGGACCAGGAAGGCCGCGGCGAAGGCGCCGAACGTGGAGAGCAGCTGTGCGGTGGGGTTGCCCGAGGGGAAGAAGACCTTGCCCAGCGTGACCGCGATGTAGCTGTAGACGCCGAAGTCGAACCATTCCATCGCGTTGCCCAGCGCCGCCGCCTTCACGGCGCGCTTGACGAGCGCGGGGTCGGTGACGGTGGTGTCGCGGGATTTCGCTGCGCGGCTCTTCAGGCCGGACGCGGGAGCGACGACTGAGACAGTCGACAAGACTCGCTCGCCTACCTTTCGACGGGGACAGGGACGCGGTCCGCGCGGCGGCGCTGTCGTACGGGCCGAAAAGCGACGATAGGCGAAGAAAAGCCCTGTACGGGCGGTACGCCTTTCGTTGCAGGATGCATCTAAACACCGGCTATGCAGGCACGTATGCCCGGCTGGGAGCGGTTCCCACGAGATCTTGGTGTGATCCTTCTCGCGTCGCGAGAGGCAACCACGCGCCTCGCGCACTATCGTCAACCGGACGAAGGGGGGCATACCGGGTAGAGGGTCGACGAGGCGTGGCGAATGCGGAGCGCAGCGGACGACCGGCGGAAGCCTTCGGAGCGACAGCCGTCGGCAGCCCCCGCACATCCACCGGCACGCCCACCCGCGCACCCCTGCGCATGGCCTGTCTCGCGCTGTGGCTGATCGTCGCCGCCCTCGCCGCACGGCAGGTCACCGTCGTGCTCGGCACCCCGCGCGGGGAGCGGCTGACGGATCTGGAGACCTGGGTCGGGCCGGGCGGCGTCCTGCACGTGAACGGCTCGCTCTACGACTCGGCCCGCTTCACCGGCACCCCCTTCAACGGCCTCGTCCTCAAGCCCCTCACCCGAGCGGCCGAACAGGCCCTCGGCGGGGGCTGGACCTTCGGCACGCTGCTGCTGGTCGTCGCCCTCGGCCTGGTCGCCGCGCGCGCCCTGCCCCAGCCCATCGGCCGCCGCACGGCCCTGCTGGCCGCCCCCGTCGCCATCAGTCTGCTCATGCTGTCCCTGCCGGTCCGCAACACGCTGTGGCTCGGCCAGACCAGCATCATCCCCGTCCTGCTCGTCCTGCTGGGCTGTTTCGCCGCCCGCGGCCAGCGGACCAGCGGCCTGCTCATCGGTGTCGCCGCAGCGCTCCAGCCCACCCTGCTGCTCTTCACGCCCCTGCTGTGGTTCACCGGCCGCAGACGCGCCGCGCTCTCCACCGGCGTCACCTTCGCCGCCTGCACCGCACTGGCCTGGGCGGCGATGCCGCACGACTCCCACCGCTACTGGGTCCACCACCTGGCGGGCGTCGGCCTCGGCGGCGCGGCCGACGACCTCGCCAACCAGTCCCTGCACGGCGCCCTGCTCCGGCTCGGCCTGACCGGCCCCCCGGAGATCGCGCTCTTCCTGACGCTCGGCGCGGCCGTCGCCGTCCTGGCGCTGCGCCGCGCCGTGCGGTACGTCGACGACGGCCAGCTCCTCCTGGCCGTCGCGATCACCGGCTGCGCCGCGATCGTCGTCTCGCCCACGGCCTGGCAGCACCAGCTGCTGTGGGTGCTGCTCGCGGTCGTCGGCCGGGCCGGCAGACGCGCCGGTGACCGGTACGTCTGGCCGGTCGCCGTCGTCCTGGTCATGACCCTGCCGACCAGGATGCTGCTGCCGGAGATGCGGGCGCTGGACCCGCTGGGCACCAACCTCGTCCTGCTCGCCGCCCTCGCCGCCGCCACGGCCGTGCCGTTCCTCTCCCGCAGCTCCCCGCACTACCAGTCGCCGACACCGCCCGAGTACGCCCCCGCCGCCCCGGCCCGCTTCCGGCACATCCCGCTCGCGCCCTTCCTGCGCCGGGTCCTCACCCGACCGAACCTCCTCCTGGAACTCCTCCTCCTGCGGGTCACCTACGCCGCCTACGCCCAGGTCCGGCTCGCCGCGACCGGCGGCAGCATCTCGGCCGGCCGGGCCGAGGCCGAGGAGAACGGCCGGCAGATCCTCGGCCTGGAACGCGCCCTGCACCTCGACGTCGAACACTGGGCCAACCACACCGTCGTCACGATCGACTGGCTACGGGACTTCTGCGACTTCTACTACGTGTCGCTGCACTTCGTCGCCCCGCTGACCGTCCTGGCCGTCCTGTACTGGCGCCGCCCGGCCGACTACCGCTGGGCCCGCTCCGCCCTGGGCTTCGCCACCCTGCTCGCCCTGATCGGCTTCTGGCTCTACCCGCTGGCCCCGCCCCGGCTGATGCCGACACTCGGCTTCATCGACACCGTCCACGGCGTCCAGGATTTCTCCCAGCCCGACTACGGCACGCTCACCGCCCTGACGAACCAGTACGCGGCGATGCCGTCCCTGCACTTCGGCTGGTCGCTGTGGTGCGGCGTCGTCATCGCCGTCCTGGCACGCCGCTGGTGGGTCAAGGCGCTGGGGGTGCTGCACCCGCTGTTCACCCTGTGCGCGATCGTGGCGACCGGGAATCACTGGGTGCTGGACGCGGCCGGGGGCGCAGTGGTGGTGGGCGCGGGCTTCGCGCTCACCTATCTGCTGTCCGGCCCCCGGGCCGCCACCGCCGCGGCGGCCGAACGTGAACGCACAACGACCCGAAAAACCGTGCACAGTTGACAAGTCCTGCCGTGTTCACCCGCCCCCTTCTGCACTCCTCCCCGAGATGCAACCCGGGTGAGGGACGCGCACGATGAGAAAAGGGCACCCACTCTGGAGGTGATCGGGATGCGACGTGTGCTCACCGCCGTAGCGGCCCTGGCTCTTCCGATTTCTGTCGCGGCAGCACCAGCTGTGGCGGCATCACATGGCAATTCGGCGACCGCCGCGGTGACCAGCGCCCAGGCCGCACACACGTTGAACGGTCCACCAACCCTCGTGACTCAAGGGCCGGACGATGTATGCAACTACACCGATAGTCGACCGAACCTTCGCCTCGGGTCATCCGGGGCAGCAGTTCAACAAGCCCAGTGCTACCTGAATCAGGCGATCGGCGCCGGCCTGGACGAGGACGGAGACTTTGGCCGACTCACGCAATCCGCGACACAGCACTTCCAGCGGTGTGCCGACATCGTCGTCGACGGTCGCATCGGAGCCCAGACCTGGTCGTTCCTTTCCTTCTGGGCCAATGCGCCAGGCACACCCTTCTGTTGACGGCGCCTGAGGAAGTCACTCCAGAGTGACGGACTCGGCCCCGCATTCGAACCACACGGTCTTTCCGCCGTCGCGCCACAGCGATACGCCCCACTTGTCGGCCATCGCGTCGAGCAGCAGCAGCCCCCGGCCGCCCTCCGCCTCCAGGTCCGGCGAGGCGGGTGAACAGGGCAGTCGATCGCTGCCGTCCGTCACCTCCACCCGTACTCCGGCCGGCTGCCGCAGCAACAGCAACGTGCAGCGGCGGTCCGGGACGTGCTGTACGACGTTCGCCAGCAGCTCGGTCACGCCGAGCTCGACGGCGTCCGACAGCTCGGGCATGCGCCACTCGCTGAGAAACGAGCGGACGATACGGCGGATGTGCCGGGCGGCGTGCGAGCCGACGGTGAGGCGCATCGTGTACTGGGCGGGAATGTATTCGTTCACGGGACGAGGCTGACGTGCCCTGACTACTCTGGGCTACGGAACGGATACAACCGGTCCCTTTGTGGGCCGAGTTGCGTGAGAGGGGCTTCTGCCGTGACCCACATCAACGCCCTTGACCCGGGTGCGTCCCCGCTCGACTACTACGGCTACGAGCTGAGGAGACACCGGGAGGCCGCCGGGCTGACACAGAAGCAGCTGGGGGAGATCCTCAACTACACGGGCTCGCTCGTCGGCCAGATCGAGACGGCCAGGAAGCTTCCGACGCCGGAGTTCAGTGAACGGGCGGATGCGGCGCTGGGGACGGACGGTATGTTCTCGCGCCTCGTCGAGTTGGTGCTGCGGAGTCGACTTCCGGCCTGGTTCCAGCAGGTGGCGGAGCTGGAGGCGCGGGCGACGGAGATCAGTACCTTCCAGACGCATGCGATTCACGGTCTCCTTCAGACCCCCGAGTACGCGCGTGCTGTTCTCGGGGTGCTGGACGACACTGACCTGGAGGACCGGACTGCCGTCCGGCTGGCTCGGCAGCGCATCCTCGACAAGGAGCAGCCTCCGGTCCTCTGGATGGTCGTCAGCGAGTCCGTCCTGTACCAGGAGGTGGGCGGTCCGGAGACCATGCGTGGGCAACTGGCCCACCTGTTGGCCTTCGAGCACACCCCGCTGGTCAACATCCAGATCCTGCCGTTCTCGGCCGGCGCGCACGCGGGAATGCAAGGCTCATTCACCCTCTTCCGGTTCACGAGTGACCCGGCCATCGTCTACACCGAGGGCTATGGCAGCGGGCATCCGACCGCGAATCCGGACACCGCCAGGGACTGCTCGCTCCGTTACGATCATCTGCAGGCCGCCGCGCTCTCCCTCAGGGATTCGGCGGAGCTGATCCGGCGAGTGATGGAGGAACGCTATGGCGAGCAACGCGATTCCGTCGGGGATCCTGTGGCGTAAGTCCAGCTACAGCGGCGATCAAGGCGGCGAATGCGTCGAATGCGCGCCGATCGGGGCCCTGGCCTGGCGCGCGTCCACGTACAGCGGCGACCAGGGCGGCGCGTGCCTCGAAGTCGCCGAAACCCCGCACACCACGATCGCAATACGCGACTCGAAGAACCCGGCGGGACCGATCCTCACGCTCGACCCCGCCACGTTCACCACCTTCATCGACTGGACGACGACGACTACAACCGCTGAATGATCGTGCCGGTGGCCAAGCCGCCGCCCGCGCACATCGTGATCAGCGCGAACTCCTTGTCCGTGCGCTCCAGTTCATGAAGCGCCGTCGTGATGAGCCGGGCCCCGGTGGCCCCCACCGGGTGCCCGAGCGCGATCGCGCCGCCGTTCACGTTCACCTTCTCCAGGTCCTGCTCGAAGACCTGCGCCCAGCTCAGTACGACCGATGCGAACGCCTCGTTGATCTCCACGAGGTCGATGTCCTTCAGGGACATCCCGGCCTTGCCCAGCACGGCCTTGGTCGCGTCGATCGGGCCGTCGAGGTGGAAGTGGGGGTCGGCGCCCACCAGGGCCTGGGCCACGATCCGGGCCCGGGGGCGAAGCTTCAGGGCGCGAGCCATCCTCTTCGATGCCCACATGATCGCCGCCGCCCCGTCGGAGATCTGCGACGAGTTGCCGGCCGTATGGACCGCCGTCGGCATGATCGGCTTCAGCGCGGCCAGTCCTTCCGCCGTCGTGTCGCGCAGGCCCTCGTCCTTGTCGACCAGGCGCCACATGCCCTGCCCGGCGTGCTGCTCCTCCTCCGTCGTGGGGACCTGGACCGCGAACGTCTCTCGTTTGAAGCGCTCCTCCGCCCAGGCGTGGGCGGCCCGCTCCTGGGAGGCGAGGCCCAGGGCGTCGACGTTCTCCCGGGTCAGGCCGCGGTGGCGGGCGATGCGCTCGGCGGCCTCGAACTGGTTCGGCAGGTCGACGTTCCACTCGTCGGGGAACGGCTTGCCCGGTCCGTGCTTCGAGCCCGACCCGAGCGGCACCCGGGACATCGACTCCACGCCGCAGGAGATGCCGACGTCGATCACGCCCGTGGCGACCATGTTGGCCAACATGTGGGAGGCCTGCTGCGAGGACCCGCACTGCGCGTCGACGGTCGTCGCGGCCGTCTCGTAGGGGAGCCCCATCGTGAGCCAGGCCGTGCGCGCGGGGTTCATGGACTGCTCGCCGGCGTGGGTGACCGTACCGCCGACGATCTGCTCGACGCAGTCGGCCGGGATGCCGGTGCGGCCGAGGAGTTCGCGGTAGGTCTCGCCCAGGAGGTAGGCGGGGTGCAGGTTGGCGAGCGCGCCTCCGCGCTTGCCGATGGGGGTGCGTACGGCTTCGACGATCACGGGTTCGGCAGCCATGGGTGCGGGTCCTCTCCGGGAGGCTACGCGGAACTAGTACGCGTTCTAGTTCTGCCTGCAGTGTGCTGAGGGCTGCTCACTGACCGCAAGAGTCGTGCGGGTAATTGGGGGGTCCGTGCCCCTTGCTACTTGTAGAACCCGTTACTACCGTCACCGCAACTCCGCACAGCTGATGGGCCGTCAGAATCAGAGTCGGTACGAGTGGTGGGAGCCGCCCATGTCCTGTCCCGCGCTGCCCGAGGGGTTCGACTTCACCGACCCCGACCTGCTGCACAGCCGCGTGCCCCTGCCGGAGTTCGCCGAGCTGCGCCGGGTGGAGCCGGTCTGCTGGGTGCCGCAGCCGGCGGGTCTGGCCGGCTTCCAGGACGAGGGGTACTGGGCGGTCACCCGGCACTCCGACGTCAAGTACGTCTCCACGCACCCGGAGTTGTTCTCGTCGTACCTCAACACGGCGATCATCCGCTTCAACGAGCACATCGACCGCGACTCCATCGACGCGCAGCGGTTCATCCTGCTGAACATGGACCCGCCGGAGCACACGCGGGTCCGGCAGATCGTGCAGCGCGGGTTCACGCCCCGGGCGATCCGTGCGCTGGAGGAGCGGCTGCGGGCTCGTGCCCGGGCGATCGTGGCGAACGCCGGCGCGCACACCGGCCCGTTCGACTTCGTCACCCAGGTCGCCTGCGAACTGCCCCTCCAGGCGATCGCCGAGCTCATGGGCGTACCGCAGGAGGACCGGGACAAGATCTTCGACTGGTCCAACAAGATGATCGCGTACGACGATCCCGAGTACGCCATCACCGCGGAGGTCGGCGCCGAGTCGGCCACGGAGATCATCGCCTACGCGATGAACATGGCCGCCGACCGAAAGCAGTGCCCCGCCCACGACATCGTCACGCAGTTGGTGGCGGCGGAGGACCAGGGCAACCTCAACTCGGACGAGTTCGGGTTCTTCGTGCTGATGCTGGCCGTCGCGGGCAATGAGACCACCCGCAACGCCATCACCCACGGCATGCACGCCTTCCTCACCCACCCCGACCAGTGGGAGCTGTACAAGAGGGAGCGGCCGTCGACGACGGCGGAGGAGATCGTGCGCTGGGCGACCCCGGTCGCCGCCTTCCAGCGCACCGCCACCCAGAACACCGAACTGGGCGGCAAGCTCATCCGCAAGGGCGACCGGGTGGGGCTGTTCTACGCCTCCGCCAACCACGACCCCGAGGTCTTCGACGAGCCGGACGCCTTCGACATCACCCGCGACCCCAACCCCCACCTCGGTTTCGGCGGCGGCGGCCCGCACTACTGCCTCGGCAAGTCCCTCGCCGTGCTGGAGATCGACCTCATCTTCAACGCCATCGCCGACGCCATGCCGGGGCTCCAACTGGTCGAGGATCCGCGTCGATTGAGGTCGGCGTGGATCAACGGGGTGAAAGAACTCCGGGTTCGGGCCCAGTAGCGGTCAGTGCGGTTGGCGTAGTCCCGCGACGAGGAGCGCGACCAGTCGGCGTGCGTCGTAGCGGGGGTCGGTGTCGGCGCCGACGCAGAGGTTTCCGATGCCGCGCATGAACTGGTACGCGTCGAGGTCGGAGCGGATCTCGCCGGAATCGGCGGCGGCGCCGAGCAGTTGGGTGCACACCGGCAGGAGGCGGTCGAGGAAGTAGGTGTGCAGCGGCCCGAAGCAGGTGCTGTCCCCCTGCATCGCGGTGGCCAGGCCGTGCTTGGTGACCAGGAAGTCGACGAAGAGATCGACCCACCGCACCAGGGCGGCATGGGGCGTCGGGCCGGCCGCCAGCAGGGCCGGGCCGGCTTCGGCGCAGGCGTCGACCTGGTGGCGGTAGACGGCGATGACGAGGTCCGCCCGGGTGGGGAAGTGGCGGTAGATCGTGCCCACCCCGACGCCGGCCTTGGCCGCGATGTCCCGTACCGGCGCGTCCACGCCCGAGCTGACGAAGACCTCGGCGGCCGCGTCCAGCAGGGCCTGCTGGTTGCGCCGGGCGTCCTTGCGCTTGGACCGGGCCGGGCTTCCGGCGCTCTGGCCGCTGTCGTTCACCGTGTCGTCCTTCCGTGCGGCTGCGTGCTCGCGTGCTCGCGTGCTCGTGCGTGTGTTGCGTGCGGTTGTAAAGCGGAACCGTGTTCCGTATCGTGGAGACGTAATCGGAACGCCGTTCCGTTTTATTCATGATGACAGACCTGACCGGAAGGCACCTCCATGCCCGGCACTTCCCTGTCCGAATCGACCATGGTGATCTCCGCGAAGCCGGTGGTCCTGCCCGCCCCGGGCCGCGGTGAGGACCTCCAGGTCCGCGTGTCCGCCCCCGCGACCGGCGGCGATCTGCCCGTCGTCGTCTTCTCGCACGGCTTCGGCTGGTCGATGAACGGCTACGCCCCGCTGGCGGACTTCTGGGCCGCCCAGGGCTTCGTGGTGGTGCAGCCCACCCACCTGGACTCCAGGACGCTGGGCCTGCCACCCGAGGACCCCCGCACGCCGCGGATCTGGCGCTTCCGTATCGAGGACCTCACGCGCGTGCTGGACGGACTCGACGTTCTCGAAGTCTCCGTACCGGGCCTCGCCGGACGCCTCGACCGCGACCGTATCGCCGTGGCCGGTCATTCCTGGGGAGCCCAGACGGCGAGCACGCTGCTGGGCGCGCGCGTCCTCGACTCCGAGGGAGTTCCCGGCGAGGACATGTCCGACGCGCGTGTGAAGGCGGGTGTGCTGCTCGCCACGGCCGGCCTGGGCGACGACCTGACCCCGTTCGCCGTCGAGCACCTGCCCTTCATGAGGCCGTCCTTCGACACCATGACCACGCCGGCGCTCATCGTCGCCGGGGACCGTGACGACTCCGCGCTGTCCACGCGCGGCCCCGACTGGTTCACCGACCCCTACACCTACAGCCCGGGAAACAAGAGCCTCCTCACGCTGTTCGGGGCGGAGCACTCGCTCGGGGGCATCTCCGGCTACGAGGTGGCGGAGACGACCGACGAGAGTCCCGCACGCGTCGCACTGCTCCAGCGCCTCACCACCGCCTACCTGCGCAGCGCCCTCCACCCCGGGGACACCGGCTGGAAGGCGGCGGCCGTCGCGCTGGAGGAGGACCCGGACCCGTTGGGGAAGATCGAGAGCAAGTAGAGGACGCAAGAGACGGGCGAAGGCGGCGGCCCCGGGGATCAGGGGGCCGCCGCCTTCGGTCTATGGGGGGTGGGCTCGCCCGGCCAGAGAAACAGGCAGGCCGGATGCCCGCAAGGAGCCCGCTTACTAGGTGTGGCCGCATGTGCGCGGAAGGTCGGCCCCGTGACCGGGGGCTGTTCCTACGGCCCCGCTTCGTAGGTGACGGGGGTCATGTGGGGGGCTTCACGCCCGGGGCGCGTCGAACGTGACCGGCGTCTCGAAAGCCGCCCGGCGGGTGGCGCGGCGCAGCGCCCGCAGGACCGCGGGGCCGAGCGTGAGCGTCAGCACGACCGTGACGACGGCCCGGCCCAGGTCCCAGCCCAGCGACGTGGCCAGGCAGTACGCGAGAAAACGGGCCAGGTTGGTGGCGACCGCAGCGTGCGGGTCGAAGCCGACGTTCGACGCGAGGGCGCTCATGAAGGGCCAGCCGGCCAGGTTCATGACCGTGCCGTAGGCGAAGGCGGCGAGGAAACCGTAGACCGCGAGCAGCACGAGCTCCGCCCGGCCGCGCAGCCGGTCCGGGCCCGGCAGCAGGCCCGCGCCCATCGCGAACCAGCCCATCGCCAGCATCTGGAACGGCAGCCACGGGCCCACCCCACCCGTGAGCAGCGCGGACGCGAACATCGTCACCGAGCCGAGGACGAACCCGAACCCCGGTCCGAGGACCCGCCCGCTCAGCACCATCAGGAAGAACATCGGCTCGATGCCGGCCGTACCGGCGCCGATCGGCCGCAGGGCCGCCCCTGTCGCGGCCAGCACGCCGAGCATCGCGACCGCCTTCGGGCCGAGACCGGACTCCGAGATCGCCGCGGCCACCACCGCCACGAGCAGCACCAGCAGGCCCGCGAAGAGCCAGGGCGCGTCCTGCGCGTGCGCGCTGAGCCGCGAGGTGGGCGGGGTGAGGAACGGCCAGCCGAAGCCGATGACGCCGACCGCGCTGACGAGGGCCAGGGCGGTGACGGAGCGGGGGCCGAGGCGGACGGCGCGGGCCTGTCGCTGAGTGTTCACGGGTTGGTCCCGGGCTGGAGGGCCGCGCGGACCTGGGAGACCGTGAGCCAGTGCTGCGGGGCCAGGATCTTGGTGACCTGTGGGGCGAAGGAGGGGGAGGAGACGACGACGTCCGCCGTCGGACCGTCCGCGATCACCTCGCCGTCGGCGAGCAGGACGACCCGGTGGGCGATCTCGGCGGCCAGCTCCACGTCGTGCGTGGCCAGCACGATGGCGTGTCCCTCGGCGGCGAGGGTGCGCAGCACCGCGACCAGGCGGGCCTTGGCCGCGTAGTCCAGGCCGCGGGTCGGCTCGTCCAGCAGGAGCAGCGGGGGCCGGGCGGTCAGTACGACGGCCAGGGCGAGGGCGAGCCGCTGGCCCTCCGAGAGGTCCCGGGGGTGGGTGTCGTCGGTGACACCGGGGAGCAGCTCGGTGACCAGGGCACGGCAGGTGCCGGGTTCCGCGTCCGCGTCCTGGTCGGCCGCGGTGCACTCGGCGGCGACGGTGTCGGCGTAGAGGAGGTCGCGGGGTTCCTGTGGCACCAGGCCGACTTTGCGGACGAGGTCCTTCGGGCGTGTGCGGTGGGGGACTGCGTCCCCGACCCGGACGGATCCCGAGGTGGGTGTGACGAGGCCGACCAGGGAGTTGAGCAGGGTGGACTTTCCTGCGCCGTTGCGGCCCATGAGGGCGATCGTTTCGCCGGGGGTGATGGTGAGGTCGATGTCGCGGAGGGCTTGGATGCGGGCGCGGGTGACCGCGAGGGAGCGGAGTGTGCCTACTGGGGTGGGGGGTTCGGAGCGTTTGCGGGTGCGGGTTGTGTGTGGCTGGTCGCGCAGTTCCCCGCGCCCCTGAAGGGCGATGTTCTCCCGCTCCTCAAGTTGTCGGCGTAGCTCTGATGCTCGGCGGCGGGCGTCGCGGACGGTCATCGGTAGGGGGGACCAGTCGGCCAGGCGGCCCAGGGCCACCACCGGTGGATACACCGGGGAGACGGCCATCACCTCTGCCGGAGGGCCCAGCACGGGGGCGGCGCCCGGGCCCGGCAGCAGGACGACCTGGTCGGCGTACTGGATGACGCGTTCCAGGCGGTGTTCGGCCAGGAGGACCGTCGTGCCGAGGTCGTGCACGAGGCGCTGGAGGACCGCCAGGACCTCCTCGGCGGCGGCCGGGTCGAGTGCGGAGGTCGGCTCGTCCAGGACGAGGACGCTCGGGTGCGGTGTGAGGACCGAGCCGATCGCGACGCGTTGCTGCTGGCCGCCGGAGAGCGTGGCGATCGGACGGTGGCGCAGGCCGGCCAGGCCGAGCAGGTCCAGGGTCTCCTCGACGCGGCGTCGCATCACGTCCGGGGCGAGGCCCAGCGACTCCATGCCGTAGGCGAGTTCGTCCTCGACGGTGTCGGTGACGAAGTGGGAGAGGGGATCCTGGCCCACCGTGCCGACGACGTCGGCGAGTTCGCGCGGCTTGTGGGTGCGGGTGTCGCGGCCGGCGACCGTGACCCGGCCGCGCAGGGTGCCGCCGGTGAAGTGCGGGACGAGTCCGCTGACCGCGCCCAGGACCGTGGACTTGCCGACGCCGGACGGGCCGGCCAGGAGGACGAGTTCGCCCTCCGGGACCTCGAAGTCGACGCCCTGGACGGTGGGTTCGGCGGCACCGTCGTACGTCACGGACACATCCTCGAAGCGGATCACGACGGCTCCTTGGGATCGGGGGCGACGAACGCGGGCAGCAGGCCGAGGAGGATCGCCGCCGCGGGCCAGAGGGGAAGCGTGGGCGCCACGAGCGGCACCACACCCGGGTGCAGGGCCGCGGGGTCGCGAGCGGCGGCGAGCGTGAGGAGGGCGGCGACCGCCACGCCGGAGGCGACGACCAGCCAGGCGCGCACGTCCCAGCGGTCGGGGCGGTACCGGGTGCGCAACGACCGTCGTCCGCCGAGCCGGAGACCCGCGAGGGCGGCGGCGAGGCCGGTGAGGAGGACCGGATGCCGTAGGTGGCGCCCTCGGCGGTGAGCAGACCGTACGTTCCGGCGCACACGCCGAGCAGGCCGCCGAGGGTGAGGGCGGCGGTGGTGCGGCGGACGGCGGCGGGGACCTGGGCGGTACGGCCGTAGCCGCGGGCGTCCATCGCGGCGGCGAGCGACACCGAGCGCTCCAGCGCGCCTTCCAGGACCGGCAGGCCCACCTGCAGCAGGCCCCGGACGCCCTTGTCCGGGCGGCCGCGCAGGCGGCGGGCGGCGCGGAGGCGCTGGACGTCGGCGATGAGGTTCGGCGCGAAGGTCAGGGCCACGACGACCGCGACGCCCATCTCGTACAGGGCGCCCGGGAGGGACTTGAGCAGGCGGGAGGGGTTCGCGAGGGCGTTCGCGGCGCCGACGCAGATGAGCAGGGTGGCCAGCTTCAGGCCGTCGTACAGGGCGAAGGTGAGGGCCTCGGCGGTGACCTCGCCGCCGAGGCGGATGCCCTGCGCCCAGGCGGGGAGGCCTACTTCGGGGAGGGTGAGCAGGGTGTGCGTCCCGGGGATGGGGGAGCCGAGGACCGTGGCGAAGAGCAGGCGGATGAGCAGGACGGCGAGGGCGAGTTTGACGAAGGCGCCGTAGGAGCGGGACCAGGGGGTGTCGGGGCGGCGGGTGGCCACGACGTAGGCGGAGACCGTGATGAGGAGGGCGAGGAGGAGGGGGTTGGTGGTGCGGGTGGCCGCGGTGCCGAGGGAGAGGGACCAGAGCCACCAGGCGCCGGGGTGGAGGGAGGCGCCGTAGCTAGGACTGGCCACGCCGCCGTACCTGCCAGATCGCTGCCCCGCCCAGTACTGCCACCACGGCGATGCCCGCCACCAGGCCGAGGGACGGGCCGCCGTCCGAGGTGTGCTTCTTTTCTACGGTCGGCTTCTGCCGCTCGGCCACCTGCTCTCCGCAACCCTTCTCCGGATAACCCGAGATGGCGCACAGCAGGGCGTTCGTGTCGTAGCGCAGCGGCTTGGCCACAGTCGCCAGGGCCTCCGCCGTCGTCGCGTCGGGGGAGACCTGGGCGCAGGCCGTTCGGGGAGCGGGCGGGGTTTCACCGGACGGGGCGTCGGTCGTCGTGCCGAAGTCGAGGAGTAGAGCCACCCGCTTCTTGCCGTCCTGCGCGGGTGTCTTCGCACAGATCGTGTCGAAGTCGGCCTGGCCGCGCGGCCGGGCCGCGTCCTCGGAGTCCTCGCTCACCGCGAAGCGGAAGCCCTGGACGTCGCCGTCCGAGGGGCGGGTCACGGACGGGCCCTGGGTGGCGTAGACCCAGTGGTCGCCGTCGCGGTCCCAGAACGACCAGTACCGGTACCCGGCGGCCTGGGCCTGGCCCGCTCCCGCGCACAGCAGGAGCGAGGCCAGGAGGAGCAGAACGGCCCGGCGGATCACGGCTGCTGCCTCTTCCGGCGGCCGCTGAAGAGGAAGCCGATGCCGACGCCGGCGACGAGGCAGACACCGACGTACCACCAGACGCCGAAGACGCCCGAGTCCGAGTCGCTCTTCTCGTCCGCCGCTCGGGTCTTCCCGGCGGTCTGCGGGGCCGGACCCGTCGCGTTCAGCTGCTTCACCAGGTCGGTGCCGCCGAAGTCGCGCGGGTCCGTGCCGGTCGCGTGGGCGGCGAAGATCAGCTGGGCGTAGGCGGCGGGGCCGTTCTGGCCGGCCCAGGCCGAGGCGTTCTTCTCCAGCCAGCTCAGGGACTTCTCCGCCTGCCCGGTGTCGCCGTGCGCGGCGAGTGCGACGACCGCGTCGGCGGTGTTGCCGTAGTCGGGCTGGGGGTCCGAGCCTGGGGTGGGTGAGGTGAGGTGGCCGTCCTTGGCGAGAGCCTTGGTGAGGTAGGCGGCTCCGTTGGCCGCGATCTGCTCCGGCGTCTTCCCGCCCTCGCAGGCCTGGCCCTTGACAGCCTCGGTTTTCTCTCCCGGCTTCACCACCAGGCCCTGGCCCAGGGCGCCCAGCACACCCGCCGCCGTGGCGTCCGCGTTGGCGGCGAGCTTGCCCTTCTCGTCCGGCTGGAACGCGAAGGCGCCCGCGTCGTCGCCGTCACAGCCGAGGGCCAGGGTCAGCAGCGCGTCGTAGGGCGACTTGCCGCCCTTCTCGACCTGTTGCGGCTTCTCGCCGGCGGCGGTCAGCGCGCCGATGACGACGGACGTGGAGTTGGTGTCGCTGGCGCCGCCGGGCGTGTAGCCCCAGCCGCCGTCCTTGTTCTGGACCTTCTTCAGCCAGGAGACGGCCTTGCCGGTGACGGCGTCGTGCCCGCCGAGGGCGGTGAGGGCCTGTACGGCGGCGGCCGTCTGGTTCGTGTCGACCATGGTCCTGGCGTCGCACGCGGCGGTGGGATCGGCGCGGTACGGGGCGAAGGAACCGTCCGCGCACTGCTGGCGCACCAGCCACTGCACGGACTTCGCCGCGGGCTTCACCCCGACGGTGTGCTGCGCGAGCAGGGCGAGCGACTGGCGCCAGACGCCGTCGAACTTCGGGTCCTTGCCGCCGTACAGGGCGGAGGGGAACGCCTGGGACGGGGAAGGGGACGGGGCGGCGGCGGCCGGTGTGGCGGCGCCGATCACGGCGACGGCGGCCAGGACCGCGGCGCTGCGGCGGACGTTCATGATCGGCGGGTGCCTCTCCCTGCGGGGAGCCGGACAGCACGGGACACCCCCGGCGGCTCGGCTCCGTATACCTCGACGGTGCCGTGCACCGGCGCTCTGCCGGGCACGTGAGCCGGTCACGAACCGTACGGGGCGATCCGGCTCACCACCTCGGCGGCGGTACACGGTTGCGGGTCAGCGCCGGAATTGCACCGGCTTCCCCCCGTACGGGTGTGATGACGACCTGCCTACTGTACCCGCACGCCCAGAACGGGCCGAGGGGGTGCCGGGAGGCCGGAGTACCTTCGGTTCATGCCGCCGCCACCCGGACGACTGCTCGGCTCCGGCCGCCGCGCCGACGTGTACGAGATCGACGAGGCGTGGGTGCTACGGCGTGAACGGGAGGGCGGGGGAGACGCGGCGGGCGAGGGCGCGGTGATGGCGCACGTGCACGCCCACGGATATCCGGTGCCCCGGGTCCGCCCGACCGGCTCGCGCACGGACCTGGTGATGGAACGGCTCCCCGGCCCGACCCTGCTCCAGGCCTGCCTGGCGGGCACGCTGGATCCGGCGGAGGCGGGCTCGGTTCTCGCCCGGCTGCTGCGTCACCTCCACACCCTCCCCGCCCTGCGCTCCACCGACCCGGCCATCCGCGTCCTGCACCTGGACCTGCACCCGGAGAACGTGATCCTGACCCCCGACGGCCCCCGCGTCATCGACTGGTCGAACACGGAGGAGGGCGACCCGGCCCTGGACTGGGCTGTGTCCGCCGTGATCCTCGCCCAGGCCGCAGTCGCCGGCGAGGCCCTCTCCGTCCCGGCCCGCACCATGCTGACCGCCCTGCTGGAGGGCCCGTCCCCCCTCACCCGGACCGCCCTGGCGGAGGCCCTGCGCCGTCGGTCCGCCGACCCGGCCATGAGCCGGGACGAAGTCGAACTGCTGGGCCGGGCCGAGGAGTTGGTCCTGTCCCAGGGGCGAACACGCTGACGAACAAGCTAACGTGGGCCTCCACGACCACACGCAGGAGCGTCCATGAGTGATCAGGCGGGGAACTCCGGGCAGGAGCCGCTTCCCAAGATCGACACGTCCGTGCCGCACTCGGCCCGGATCTGGAACTACTGGCTGGGCGGGAAAGACAACTACGAAGTCGACCGTGTGGCCGGGGACGCGTTCCGCGAGATCTTCCCGGGCATCGAGACCGGGGCCCGCGCCGCCCGCTACTTCCTCGCCCGCGCCGTCCGCCACCTCGCCGCCGAAGAGGGCATCCGCCAGTTCCTGGACATCGGCACCGGGCTGCCCAACGTGGACAACACCCACCAGATCGCCCAGGGGGTGGCCCCGGACAGCCGGATCGTCTACGTCGACAACGACCCGCTGGTACTGGCCCACGCCCGCGCGCTGCTCACCAGCACCCCGGAAGGCGTCACCAACTACGTCGACGCCGACCTGCGCGAGCCGGGCACGATCATCCGGGAAGCGGGCAAGACGCTGGACTTCGGCCGGCCCGTCGCCCTCATGCTGATGGGCATCCTGGGCCACATCGAGGACCACGACGAGGCACGCTCGATCGTGCGGCAGCTGGTGGACGCCCTGCCTCCCGGCAGCTACCTCGTCCAGTACGACAGCACCGACACCAGCGAGGACTACGTCCGGGCCATCCAGCAGTACAACGACGGCGGTTCGATCCCGTACATCCTGCGCAGCCCCGAGCAGATCGCCCGCTACTTCGACGGCCTGGAACTGCTCGAACCGGGCGTGACGTCCTGCTCGCGCTGGCGCCCCGACGCCGCGGCCCTGGATCTCCCCGCGGAGGTGCACCAGTACGGCGGGGTCGCCCTGAAACGCTGACCTCTCAGGTCTCCTGCGGGGATCAGGTCTCCCGCAGGGCTCAGGTCTCCTGAAGGACGCGGTGGAGGATGGTCGGAGTCTCGTCCGGCGACTCGGCTTCGACCACCAGCCGGTTCATCGCGTCCCAGTAGCACTCGATCTCGGCCGGCCGGTCGGGATAGAGCGCGGTGGTGAGCCGTTCGAGGTAGACCACGTCGGGCAACTCGCCGCCGGGCAGGCGCAGGATCGTGACGGGACCGCCCTCCGCGGCGTGGCCGCCGGCGCGGAACGGCAGGATCTGCACCGTGACCTGCGGAAGCCGGCAGATCTCTATGAGATACCTGAGCTGCGCGCGCATGACGGAGAGGCCGCCCACCGGGCGGCGCAGCGCCGCCTCGTCGATCACCACCCACAACTGGGTCGCCGGCTGCCGGTGCAGTATCCGCTGGCGGGACATCCGCAGCGCGACCCGCCGTTCCATCTCCCGCGCACCGGCGTCCGGATGGGCCAGCCGCAGGGAGGCCCGTGCGTAGTCGGCGGTCTGGAGCAGCCCGGGAACACGCTGGACCTGGAAGCAGCGGATGACGCTCGCCGCCTGCTCGGCGCCGAGGTACGTCTGCATCCAGGCGGGCACCACGTCGCTGTAGTACTGCCACCAGGCCGGGGTGTTGGCCTGCTCGGCCAGTGCCAGCAGGGTCGCGCGCTCGGCCTCGTCCGTGACGCCGTAGAGCGTGAGCAGATCGGTGACGTCCCGCAGTTTGAACCCGTGCCGGCCGGCCTCCATGCGGCTGATCTTGGACGAGGAGGCCCGGATGACATGCCCGGCGTCCGCCCGGCCGATGCCCCGTTCCTCGCGCAGCCGCCGGAGCCGGGCGCCCAGCGCCAGCCGCGGCACCATGGGCCCGGCCGATCTGCTGTCCAGGGCTCCGCTGCCGGACGTCGTACGAGCGGCCTCTTCGGTGCCCATGGGATGTCTCCTTGCGGTGGAACGCAGCTCCGCGGGCCTGTGAGCGCCGCGGCATATTCATCCTAGGGGCCCCGCCCGGACAGCATCTGGCTTATGCCAAAGGGGAGTTCGCAGCAGAGCGGGGCCCCGCGGGCACACCGCCGCGTACCTCACCTGAACCGCCGCATACGTCACTTGTATCGCCGCAGAAGTCACAGGCACCGCTGCCCATACGTCACCTGCACCGCTGCCCGTACGTCACCTACACCGCCACGTACGTCACCGGGTCGCTCCCCGGCACCGCCTCCGCCCGGCCCGCCTTGACCAGGCGGCGCAGATGGGACTCGGCCTCCGAGACGGCGATGGTGCGCGAGCCGTGGGGGATGTCCGCCCAGGGGCGGTTCCACTCCATGCGTTCGGCGAGCTGCCAGGGTGTGAGCGGTGCGGCGAGGAGGGCCAGCAGGTCGGTGAGGCGGGCCTCGTGGTGGGCGAGCAGTTCGCGGACGCGGGCGCCGGCGTCGGGGAAGGGGTGCTGGTGGGCGGGGAGCACTTCGGCGGGGGCGAGGCGGCCCACGCGTTCGAGGGAGTCGAGGTAGTCGCCCAGGGGGTCGGTGACCGTCGTGTCGTCGGGGTCCTCGTAGAGGCCGATGTGCGGGGTGATCTCGGGCAGCAGGTGGTCACCGGAGAACAGGCGGCCGTGGCCGGGGAGTTGCGCCGGGTGGGTCTCCTCCAAGTGGAGGCAGACGTGGCCCGGGGTGTGCCCCGGGGTCCAGATCGCGCGCAGGCGGCGGCCGGGGAGGTCGAGGAGTTCGCCGGGGACGATGTCGCGGTCGGGCAGGGCGGGGGAGAGGCCGGGCAGGGCGCGGGGCCGGGCCGCGCGCAGCGGGGCGATGTGCTCCTCCGGGGCGCCGGCGGCGGCGAGCTTGGCCGTCATGTACGAGAACCAGCGCTCGGGGCGGGCCCCCCGGGTCCGCCGTACGACCGCCGTGTCCGCCGCGTGCATCGCGATCCAGGCGCCCGAGGCCTCGCGGACCCGGCCGGACAGGCCGTGGTGGTCGGGGTGGTGGTGGGTGACGACCACGCCGTGGATCTCGGAGACCGAGGTGCCGCAGGCGGTGAGGCCGGTCGCGAGGGTGTCCCAGGACTCCGGGTCGTCCCAGCCGGTGTCGATCAGTACCGGGCCCCGGTCGGTGTCGACGACGTACACCAGTGTGTGGCCGAGGGGGTTGTCCGGGATGGGGACCCGCAGGGACCGGACACCTCCGCCGTGGTCGTACACCGCCGGGGCGGGCTCGCGGTCCTGGCTGCTCTGCATGTGCCCTCCGTTCCACGGCCATTGCCCACTATAACGAGAACTGGTATCAGTTTCTGAAACACCGTCAGATGTGAAGGCAGTCGGCCATGACCGAGCTCGTGGAACACGGACAGCTGTTCGTCGGCGGGGAGTTGACCGACCCCCTGGGTACGGACGTCATCGAGGTGATCTCGCCGCACACGGAAGAGGTCATCGGGCGCGTCCCGCACGCCTCGACGGCGGATGTGGACCGGGCCGTGGGGGTGGCCCGGCGGGCCTTCGACGAGGGCCCCTGGCCGCGCATGAGCCTCGACGAGCGGATCGAGGTCGTGAGCAGGATCAAGGACGGGATCGCCGCCCGGCACGACGAGATCGCCCGCGTGATCTCCGCCCAGAACGGCTCCCCGTACTCCTGGAGCGTCCTCGCCCAGGCCCTCGGCGCCGTCATGGTCTGGGACTCGGCGATCACCGTCGCGCGGAACTTCACCTACGAGGAGCGGCGCGACGGCGTGCTCGGCCGCATCCTGGTCCGGCGCGAGCCCGTCGGGGTGGTCGCCGCCGTCGTCCCCTGGAACGTCCCGCAGTTCGTCGCCGCCGCCAAGCTGGCCCCCGCGCTCCTCACCGGCTGCACGGCCGTGCTCAAGCCCTCGCCCGAGTCACCGCTGGACGCGTACCTGCTCGGCGAGATCGCGCGGGAGGCCGGGCTGCCGGAGGGCGTGCTGTCGATCCTGCCCGCGGACCGGGAGGTGAGCGAGTACCTGGTCGGGCACCCCGGCGTCGACAAGGTGTCCTTCACCGGGTCGGTCGCGGCCGGCAAGCGCGTGATGGAGGTCGCCGCCCGCAACCTCACGCGCGTGACCCTCGAACTGGGCGGCAAGTCGGCGGCCGTCGTCCTGCCCGACGCGGACGTCGAGACGGCCGTCGCGGGCATCGCCCCCGCGGCCTGGATGAACAACGGGCAGGCCTGTGTCGCCCAGACCCGCATCCTCCTCCCGCGCTCCCGCTACGACGAGTTCGCCGACGCCCTGGCCGCCGCGGCGGGCGCGCTGACGGTCGGCGACCCGCTGGACCCGGCGACCCAGGTGGGCCCGCTGGTGGCGCGGCGGCAGCAGCGGCGCAACCTCGACTACATCCGCATCGGGCAGGAGGAGGGCGCCAAGATCCTCACGGGCGGCGGACGCCCGGCCGGCCTCGACCGCGGCTGGTACGTCGAGCCGACCCTCTTCGGCGACGTCGACAACTCCATGCGCATCGCCCGCGAGGAGATCTTCGGCCCGGTGATCTGCCTGCTGCCCTACGACGACGAGTCCGACGCCGTGAAGATCGCCAACGACTCCGACTACGGGCTGAGCGGCAGCGTGTGGACGGCGGACGTCGAGCACGGCATCGAGATCGCCCGCCAGGTCCGTACCGGCACCTACTCGGTCAACACCTTCAGCCTGGACATGCTGGGCCCCTTCGGCGGCTACAAGAGCTCTGGCCTGGGGCGGGAGTTCGGTCCCGAGGGGTACGGCGAGTACCTGGAGCACAAGATGATCCACCTCCCGGCGGACGCGTAGCGATGGGCGACCGCTGGCACGTGGAGGTCGACCGCTCCCTGTGCATCGGCTCTGCCCAGTGCCTCCACCACGCGCCGGACGGCTTCCGCCTGGACTCCGCCCGGCAGTCCCATCCGGTCGCCCCGGACACGGACGCGAACGAGCGGGTGCTGGAGGCGGCGGAGAACTGTCCGGTGGAGGCGATCACGATCACGCTGGGGGACAGCGGGGAGCCGGTGTTCCCACCGGAGGAGTAGCGGCAGCCGCCGCCCCAGGGCGCGTCAGGCGCCGGCGGGGCCGGCCCGGGGGTCCCCTCAGACGCCGGGTGGCCCCTCAGGCGCCGGGTGCCCGGTAGTCCACCTGCTGCCGGACGGCCTCGTCCACCTCCTCGGGTGACAGCAGGACGACCGTGCTGGTGCGGACCCCGCCCGCGGCCGAGACGACCATGCCCATGGCCGCGGCGGAGGTGTTGCCCGGCAGCTCCGCCGTGACGTAGACGTCGTCGTCGCCGAAGGCCCAGTACATCGTCTCGACCCGGCCCCCGAGGCCCTCGACCATGCGCCCGACGACGTCACGCCGCGAGCTCCCGCCCTCCTTGAGCAGACCCTTCAGTCCGTCCGGGGTGAGCTTCACCTTGAACAGGTACTTCGGCATGGGGGTGCCCTTTCACTTCCGCCCGAAAAGTCGCTTTGACTCCCTCATGTTCCTTCCGACTCGGTGGTTCGTCGCGGTGGCGAGGGCCTCATGGGGGACGTAGGGGTCACTCAGGACATTTAGGTAAAAAATCCCACACAGGGGCTTCTCTTTGCGGCGAGAAGTTCTAGCCTGGAATCAGGCCTACGGGACGAGTGAGGGAGTCCGACCGGAGTTGGCCGACTCTGGCAGGAAGCTTCGGCTTCCGCCGGTGCCGACTGCGACGGTAGGGCTGAGAGGTCGGAAGGTCGAAGGACCGAGAGGTCCGGCGACCGGAAGGCGACCCCCAGAACCTGATCCGGACCATGCCGGCGAAGGGAACCCGTCTCGTAGGTCATTCATGTGCGCCGGGGGTCATTCACGTACGTCGGGGGTCATTCACGTGCGTCCGGCGCCGTCAGGTCGATCAGGCGGCACACCGTCTCGATGTCGATCTTGACCTGGGCGATGGAGGCGCGGCCCGACAGCCAGGTGATGAGGGCCGAGTGCCAGGTGTGCTCGATGACCCGGACCGCCGACAACTGCTCCGGAGTGGGGTGTTCCAGCCCCATCGCGTCCAGGATGATGGCCGTCGTCTGCCGCGAGACCTGGTCGACCTCCGGGCTCACGCTGCGGTCGGCGAAGGTGAGGGCGCGGACCATCGCGTCGGCCAGATGCGGTTCGCGCTGGAGGGCGCGGAAGGCCCGCATCAGCGTCTCCGCGACCCGCTCGGCCGCCGTCTCGCCCTGCGGGGGCTTCTTGCGCAGCGTGCCGTGCATGTGCTCCAGCTGGTCCTGCATGGTGGCGACCAGTAGGTGGATCTTGGAGGGGAAGTAGCGGTACAGCGTGCCCAGCGCCACCTGCGAGGACTCCGCGACCTCGCGCATCTGCACGGCGTCGAAGCCGCCCCGGCTGGCCAGTTGCGCGCTCGCGTGCAGGATGCGGCGACGGCGGGCCTCCTGCCGCTCCGTCAGGGGCGGGGAGCCGGGGACCGTGGCTCTGGCATCCACCTTGGCCGGCTTGTTCACCTTGGCGCTCACCTTGGCTTCCGCGGGCATGGGTCGGGCCCGTTCCGTGACCGTCCGTGAGGACGAGTGATCAGACAGCATGGCACGGTGCCGGTCGTGGCGTGAATCACCTGATCCACTGCTCACAGCGCCCCTACCTGCCGGTAGATTCAGAGCCTCCGAACGATCAAGTCTGAAACTTGTTCTAGATTAGCGTCCCGGCGTAATCTCGCGGGACAGAGCAGTCAGAAGGGGGCCCAGAGTGACCGCTGAGGCCAGGGAGGCCGGGGCTCCGGAGGACCCCGCCGCCGACGGCTTGCGACCGCTCCACATCGCGCTCCTCACCTATAAAGGGAACCCGTTCTGCGGCGGCCAGGGCGTCTACGTCCGGCACCTCTCGCGCGAACTGGCCCGCCTCGGCCACCGGGTCGAGGTCATCGGCGCACAGCCGTATCCCGTGCTCGACGAGGGCTACGACGGGCTGAGCCTCACCGAGCTGCCCAGCCTCGACCTCTACCGCCAGCCGGATCCTTTCCGCACGCCGAAGCGCGACGAGTACCGCGACTGGATCGACGCGCTCGAAGTCGCGACCATGTGGACCGGCGGCTTCCCCGAACCCCTGACGTTCTCGCTGCGCGCCCGCCGCCATCTGCGCGCCCGCCGCGGCGAGTTCGACGTCGTCCATGACAACCAGACCCTCGGGTACGGGCTGCTGGGCGACGTGGGCGCCCCCCTGGTGACCACGATCCACCACCCCATCACCGTCGACCGGCAGTTGGAGCTGGACGCGGCGGAGGGCTGGAAGCGGCGCCTCTCGGTGCGCCGCTGGTACGGCTTCACGCGCATGCAGAAGCGCGTCGCGCGGCGGCTGCCGTCCGTCCTCACCGTCTCCGGCACGTCCCAGCAGGAGATCGTCGACCACCTCGGCGTCCGCCAGGACCGCATCCACGTGGTCCACATCGGCGCCGACACCGACCTGTTCTCGCCGGACCCCTCGGTGCCGGTCGTGCCGGGCCGGATCGTGACGACGTCCAGCGCGGACGTGCCGCTGAAGGGCCTGGTCCATCTCGTCGAGGCCCTCGCCAAGGTGCGCACCGAGCACCCCGGCGCCCACCTCGTCGTCGTCGGCAAGCGCCCGGCCGAGGGGCCCGTCGCCCAGGCGATGGAACGCTACGGCCTCGACGGCGCCGTCGAGTTCGTCAAGGGCATCTCCGACGCGGAACTCGTCGACCTCGTGCGCTCCGCCCAGGTCGCGTGCGTCCCGTCGCTCTACGAGGGCTTCTCACTCCCGGCCGCCGAGGCCATGGCGACCGGGACGCCCCTGCTCGCCACGACCGGCGGCGCGATCCCCGAGGTCGCCGGCCGGGACGGGGAGACCTGCCTCGCGGTCCCGCCGGGCGACTCGCAGGCACTGGCGGCCGGGCTGGTCCGGCTGCTGGGCGACGCGGAGCTGCGCGCGCGGCTCGGAGCGGCCGGGCGGGAACGAGTCCTGCGGCACTTCACCTGGGCCAGGGCGGCGGAGGGGACGGTGGCGCGCTACCGCGAGGCGATCGCCAGGTCCCGCGGCGAGCGTTCCGTGGTGACGCCCCCGGCCTCCGGCGGTTTCGCGGTGGGCGGCGACCGCTCGACTCCCCTGACGTCCGGCGGTTTCGCGGTGGGCGGCGACCGCTCCGCAGCGGGCGGGGACCGCCCGGCGTCCCTGACGTCCGGCGGCTCCGAGGCGGGGGGCGACCGCTCGACGGCCCCGGCTCCCGCCGACTCCGCGGGCCCGGCCGCTTCCGGCCGCCTCCCGGCAGCCGGCGTCGATCAGCCGGCGTCCCCGGCCCCCGGCCGTTCCGCGGATCCCGCAGGTGCCGTCTCCGCAGCCACCACAGATGTAGAAGGCGTCAACTCCGAAAGCAGGGCCACGTGCTGACCGTCGACTTCTCCCGGTTCCCGCTCGCCCCGGGCGACCGAGTCCTGGACCTCGGCTGCGGTGCCGGCCGGCACGCGTTCGAGTGCTACCGGCGCGGCGCGCAGGTCGTGGCGCTGGACCAGAACGCCGAGGAGATCCGCGAGGTCACGAAGTGGTTCGCGGCGATGAAGGAGGCCGGCGAGGCCCCCGAGGGCGCCACCGCCACGGCCATGGAGGGCGACGCCCTCGCCCTGCCCTTCCCCGACGAGTTCTTCGACGTCGTCATCATCTCCGAGGTGATGGAGCACATCCCTGACGACAAGGGCGTCCTCGCCGAGATGGTGCGCGTGCTCAAGCCCGGCGGGCGCATCGCCGTCACCGTCCCGCGCTACGGCCCCGAGAAGGTCTGCTGGACCCTGTCCGACGCCTACCACGAGGTCGAGGGCGGCCACATCCGCATCTACAAGGCGGACGAGCTGCTGGAGAAGATCCGCGAGGCCGGCCTGGAGCCGTACGGCACCCACCACGCCCACGCGCTGCACTCCCCGTACTGGTGGCTGAAGTGCGCGTTCGGCGTCGACAACGACAAGGCGCTGCCCGTGCGGGCGTACCACAAGCTCCTGGTCTGGGACATCATGAAGAAACCGCTGGCCACCCGGGTCGCGGAGCAGGCGCTGAACCCGCTGATCGGCAAGAGCTTCGTGGCGTACGCGACCAAGCCGCACCTGCCGCGTCTTTCCGGCACCGGGGCGGACGCCCAGTGACGACTCCCCGGACGGAACACCTGGTCCTGCCCGGGGTCCTCACCGCAGGGCAGGCCGCCGCGACCGTCGCCGGCATCCTCGCCGTACAGCGCGAGGACGGCGCGATCCCCTGGTTCCGGGGCCACCACCTCGACCCGTGGGACCACGTCGAGGCCGCGATGGCCCTCGACGCGGCCGGTGAACACGAGGCGGCCGAACGGGCCTACCTGTGGCTGGCCCGGCACCAGAACGAGGACGGCTCCTGGTACGCGGCCTACGCGGACGGGGACTTCGCCGAGGTCACCGACCGGGGCCGGGAGACCAACTTCGTCGCCTACATAGCCGTCGGCGTCTGGCACCACCATCTCTCCACCGGTGACGACGCGTTCCTGGAGCGGATGTGGCCGGTGGTGTACGCGGCGGTGGAGTTCGTGCTGCGGCTCCAGCAGCCCGGCGGGCAGATCGGCTGGCGGCGCGACGACGACGGCACGGACACGGCGGACGCCCTGCTGACGGGCAGCTCCTCCATCCACCACGCGCTGCGCTGCGCGCTGGCGATCGCCGATCAGCGCGAAGAGGCCCAGCCGGACTGGGAGTTGGCGGCGGGTGCGCTGCGGCACGCGATACGCCGGCATCCGGAGCGGTTCCTCGACAAGAACCGTTACTCGATGGACTGGTACTACCCCGTGCTCGGCGGTGCCCTGACCGGTGCGGAGGCCAAGGCCCGCATCGAGGAGGACTGGGACCGGTTCGTCGTCCCGGGGCTGGGTGTGCGGTGCGTGGTTCCCAACCCGTGGGTGACGGGGGGCGAGTCCGCGGAACTCGCCCTGGCGCTCTGGGCGATGGGGGAGTCCGACCGGGCGTTGGAGGTGCTGCAGTCGATCCAGCATCTGCGCGATCCGGAGAGCGGGCTGTACTGGACGGGGTACGTCTTCGAGGACGACGCGATCTGGCCGCGGGAGTTGACCACGTGGACCGCGGGGTCGCTGCTTCTGGCCGTTGCCGCGTTGGGTGGCCATGAGGCCACGTGCCGGGTCTTCGGCGGTGAGGGTCTGCCTGTGGGGCTGGACTCGGAGTGTTGCGCCTGAGAGCTCGGGGGGTTGTGGCCTGATTGCGGGCGCGGGTTGTGTGTGGCTGGTCGCGCAGTTCCCCGCGCCCCTAAAGGTCAGTGTCGGTGAACCCTGTTGGCAATCGCGTGGCCCACGAACAAGTAGACCACCGCTGCCAGGCCGTAGCCGGCGACCACTCGGGCCCAGGCCTCGTCGAACGTGAAGAGGTCGTGGGACCAACCCGCCAGCCAGCGGGCCGCGTCGTGGACGAACTGGACGAAGTCGTTCGCCCGGTTGGCGTCCAGCAGGTACATCAGAATCCACAGGCCCAGGATGAGGGCCATGATGTCGGCGACGACGGCGATGACCGTGCCGGCCTGATTCGCACCGTTGCGATATCGAGGGGACATGCCCTCCGGGTTGCCCTTGAAGTCTGAATGAAACCCGTACGTGCGAAATTCGCTCAGGCGTTCAACTCCGCGAGTACACGCAGCGTCTCCCGGTCCGGTGCCAGCGCCAGCAGGTCCGTCACCGGGCCCTTGCGCCACAACTCCAGGCGCTCGGCGATGCGTTGGCGCGGGCCGACCAGGGAGATCTCGTCGGCGAAGGCGTCCGGCACGGCGAGGACGGCCTCCTCCCTGCGGCCGGACAGGAACAACTCCTGGATCCGGCGGGCCTCCTCCTCGTACCCCATGCGGGCCATGAGGTCGGCGTGGAAGTTGCGGGCCGCGTGTCCCATGCCGCCGATGTAGAAGCCGAGCATGGCCTTGACGGGCAACAGGCCCTCGGTGACGTCGTCGCAGAGCCGGACCTGGGCCAGCGGGGCGACGAGGAAGCCGTCGGGAAGGTCGCGCAGCGCGGGGCCGTACACCTCCGGCCGTGTCGGCGACCAGTACAGCGGCAGCCAGCCGTCGGCGATCCGGGTCGTCTGGGCGACGTTCTTCGGCCCCTCCGCGCCGAGCAGGACCGGCAGGTCCGGGCGGAGCGGATGGGTGATCGGCTTGAGGGGCTTGCCGAGGCCGGTGGCGTCCGGGCCCCGGTAGGGGTGGGCGTGGAAACGGCCGGCCAGCTCGACCGGCGCCTCGCGCCGCAACACCTGCCGTACGACGTCGACGTACTCGCGGGTGGCGGTCAGCGGCGACTTCGGGAACGGGCGGCCGTACCAGCCCTCGACGACCTGCGGGCCGGACAGGCCCAGGCCCAGCATCATGCGCCCGCCGGAGAGATGGTCGAGGGTGAGCGCCTGCATGGCGGTGGTGGTCGGCGGGCGGGCCGCCATCTGGGCGACCGCGGTGCCCACCTTGATGGTGGAGGTGTGGGCGGCGATCCAGGCCAGCGGCGTGAACGCGTCCGAGCCCCACGACTCCGCCGTCCACACCGAGTCGTAGCCCAGCCGCTCGGCCTCCTGCGCGAGCGGCACATGGCCGGGGGAGGGGCCGCGACCCCAGTAACCGAGGGCGAGACCGAGCCGCACGCCTGCCTCCTGACGGGTCGTCAGCTATGTTGGGCGACGACTGTACGGCAACGGCCCCCCACCCGGAAGGGCGAGGGGCCGTACGTCGTTCAGGGGCTCAGCCGCGCTGGATGCCCGACGTGTCCTGCAGGACACCGCGGCGGCCGTCCTGAGTCTGCGCGACCAGGGCCGCGCCGCGCTGCTCGACGGCCAGGTACCAGGTGCCCGGGGCGAGTTCGGCGATCGGGGTGGGCGAACCGTCCTCCGCGAACAGCGGCCGCGGCACCGGCACCGCGAACCAGAACGGCGAGAAGTCCCCGGCCGGGGGCTGCGGAGCCTGAGCCTGCTGGGGCTGGGGCTGACCGGCGTAGGGCTGCCCCGGCTGCCCGGGCCCGGGCTGTCCCGGCTGCGGGTGACCGTAGCCACCCGGCTGCTGGGCACCCGGGTAGCCGTAACCGCCGGGCGGCTGGGCGCCGTAGGGCTGCGGAGCGGCCGGGCGCGGGGCGGGGATGAGGGCGCCCTTGAGGGCGGGGACGAGGGGCGTGACGATGGCGGCGGCGGCCAGGAGCAGCGTGGCGACGAGGGCGAGGGTCAGGCCGAGGCCGGGGCTGGGACCGTCGGAGGTGCTGCCCTCGAAGTTGTCGCCTCCGCCGGCCGGGTCGAAGACGTTGCCCAGCGCGCTCCACGCGGCGAACACGGTGAGGGCGACGCCGAACTGACCCAGGTCGAGACCCGCGATCTTCGGGACCTGCGGCAGACTGCGGGTGACGATGACGAGCGCGGCGCCGATGACCCCCGCCAGAACGACACTGAGCACGACCGGCCCGCTTGACCACAGACTGGGGAGGTCGGCGCTGTCAGGGACACCATCGAGCGAGTAGAGGTCGAGAAACGACGCGATGAACAGCAACACCGCTGCTCCGATCACCACGCCGTCGCCTCGAGTGAGGGAGCGGATATTCACTTCAGGTCCTTCGTAGGTCGTCTCATCGTCGGTAGAGGCGTCGCTGCCACCATGTCGCCGTCAGGCCCCGGTGTGAAGCGCGGGGGTGACCCCTCATCGTACGAACGGACCCTATCGTCCGCCCGACCAGGGTGTCCGCCCGGAACGTCCCGCCGAGAGCTACCCGCGCAGGAAACTCACGATTCCCTCAGAGATCCCTTGCGCCGCCTTCTGCCGCCACGCGCCACTGGTCAGCAGCGCCGCGTCCTTGCTATCGCGCATGTTGCCGCACTCGATGAACACCTTGGGAACCGTTGACAGATTGAGACCGCCCAGGTCCTTACGCGTGACGAGTCCGGTGCCGTCGCCGATGTAGTTGGACGGCGCGCTGCCGGTGACGGCGACGAAGCGGCCCGCGACGCGCTCGCCGAGATCGCGGGAGGGGGCGACGATCGCGCGGGTGTCGGCGGCGCCCGCGTGGACCGCGCCGGGCAGGATGACGTGGAAGCCGCGGTTGCCGGCGCCCGAGCCGTCCGCGTGGACCGAGACCACGGCGTCGGCCTTCGCCTCGTTGCCGATCCGGGCCCGCTCGTCCACGCACGGGCCGTACGGCCGGTCGGCGTCCTGCGTCAGCTTCACCGTGGCGCCCTGCTGTTCGAGGAGCGTGCGCATCCGGTGCGCCACGTCCAGGGTGAACTTCGCCTCGGTGTAACCGTCGTTGGTGGAGGTGCCCGTGGTATCGCACTCCTTCCAGTTCGTCCCGATGTTCACCTTGCGGTTGATCTCGGAGGCGTGCTGGAAGTTCTCCGGGTTGTGCCCGGGGTCGATGACGACGACCTTTCCCTTGAGCGGGCCGGAGGCCGGGGCGGGCGCTGAGGTCGAGGACGCCGTCGGTTTCCGCGACGGCGAGGCGCTCGGATTCTTGGCGTCGTCGGTCGGTGTGTCCGACGCGGAGGACACGGGGGGCGGGGAGGACCGCACGGTCGCCCGGCCCGAGCCGCCGTCGTCCCCCGAGCCGCCCACCGTCTCGTACACGAGCCAGCCGAGCAGCGCCCCGGGCACCAGCGCGGCGAGCGCGACGGTCAGGGGGCCGCGGCGGGGGCGGCGGGGCTGGGGAGGTTCGAAGTCCGGGCCTACGTACGACACGTGTGCCACCCTAGCGGCCGTCCGCAGGGGCAGCGGGCCGAGGAGAGCCCAACGGGTGGCGGCTACTCCTCGTTCCCGTCGGGCTCCGCGTGCCGTACCGCCTCCTTCACCCGTGCCTCGATCTCCTGGCGCGGGGTGTCCTCCTGCTTCGCGTACGCGGTCACCGCCGCCTGGACGTCGCGGGCGAGGTCGCGCCAGGCGCGCCAGGCGGTCTCCCAGGTGGTGGTCTGCTGGGCGCTCCACTTGGTCTGGGTGGGCGGACCGTAGGCGTCCTGCAGTTGCCGCACGCGGGCGTACGCCTCGTCCGCCGCGCGCTGCTTCTCCACGAGCTCTGCGAAGGTGTGTGCCACGCGCCCGGATCCTTGGGCAGCGGCGGTCGCCCACCGAAGCGCCACGCCGCCCGTGGGCCGACCGGGAAGGGCTGGAGGGGCCGCAGTTCACCCGCCCAGCCGTTCCGCTAGACGCCGGGGCCGGTGCGCCGCAGGACGCGCAGGGAGTCCGTCGCCGAGACCTCGGTGAACGCGCCGGAGGCGAGGGCTCGGAGGTAGACGCGGTACGGGGCCTGGCCGGTGAACTCGTCCTCCGGCTCGGGGAAGACGTCGTGGATGACGAGCAGGCCGCCCTCGGCCACGTGCGGGGCCCAGCCCTCGTAGTCGGCGGTGGCGTGCTCGTCGGTGTGGCCGCCGTCGATGAAGACGAATCCGACCGGGGTCTGCCAGATCGCCGCGATCTGCGGGGAACGGCCGACCAGGGCGACCACGTGCTCCTCCAGGCCTGCCCGGTGCAGGGTGCGGCGGAACGTGGGCAGCGTGTCCATCAGGCCGAGCTCGGGGTCGACCGTCTCCGGGTCGTGGTACTCCCAGCCCGGCTGCTGCTCCTCGCTGCCCCGGTGGTGGTCGACGGTGAGCGCGGTGACGCCGGCCTCGCGGGCCGCGTCGGCGAGCAGGACCGTGGAGCGGCCGCAGTACGTGCCGACCTCCAGCAGCGGCAGACCGAGCCGGCCGGCCTCCACCGCCGCCGCGTACAGGGCCAGGCCCTCACCCACGGGCATGAAGCCCTTCGCCGCCTCGAAGGCGGCCAGGATCTCGGGCTCGGGGGCCGTGGGCATGGGGTTCCTCTCGGTCGTACGACGGTCCGGGCGCCCATGCTGCCGGACCCCCTGCCAAAGGGTGACAGGGGGTCCGGATGGGCAGCGGGTTCAGACGGAGACCGTCTCGCCCGGCAGCGACAGGTCCAGGTCGACCGGCCGCTCGTCGCCGGTGTGGGTCGCGGACGAGGCGAGGGGGGCGTGGCCCGTGGCGCGGGCGGCGACGACGTAGGAGCCGCCCGCCGGGACGGTGAGGGCGTAGGCGCCGTCCTCCGCGGAGAGCGTCGCGCCCGCCTGGCGGCCCCGGCGGTCGATCAGCGTGACCTTGGCGCGGGCGACCGGAGTGCCGTCCGCCGCCAGGACGCGGCCGCGGAAGCCGCGCAGCACCGCTTCGGCGCGCTCCAGGTTGGCGTCCTCCTCGCTGCTGGCGCGCAGCTGCGGCTTGTCCGACGGGCGGCGGCCGGGCAGGAAGAGGGCCAGCAGCAGGCCGACGGCGACCGCGCCGGTCGCGATCAGGAAGGAGAGCCGGAAGCCGTGCATGGTCGGGATCTCGACGCCGCCGACGTTGTCCGCGGTGTTCGCCAGCACCATGCCGATGACGGCGCTCGACACGGACGTGCCGATGGAACGCATCAGGGTGTTGAGGCCGTTCGCCGCGCCCGTCTCCGAGGCCGGGACCGCGCCCACGATCAGTGCGGGCAGCGAGGAGTAGGCGAGGCCGATGCCCGCGCCCAGCAGGACCGAGATGACCAGGCTCTGCCAGGCGGCGCTCATCAGGCCGAGGCCGGCGCCGTAGCCGATCGCGATGATCAGCAGGCCGAGGATCAGGGTGACCTTGGGGCCGTACTTCGCGGACAGCCGGGCGTAGACGGGCGCGGTGAGCATCATCGTCAGGCCGAGCGGCGCGACGAGCAGGCCCGCGACGACCATCGACTGGCCGAGGCCGTAGCCGGTGGACTTCGGCAGCTGGAGCAGCTGGGGCAGGACCAGGGAGACGACGTAGAAGGAGACGCCGACCATGATCGAGGCGAGGTTGGTGAAGAGGACGGCCGGACGGGCCGTGGTGCGCAGGTCGACCAGCGGGGCCTTGACGCGCAGTTCCATCACGCCCCACAGGAGCAGGACGACCGCGGCGGCGGCGAACAGGCCGAGCGTGGTGCCGGAGGTCCAGCCCCAGTCGCTGCCCTTGGTGATCGGCAGCAGGAAGAGCACGAGACCGGCGGAGAGGCCGATCGCGCCCGGCAGGTCGAAGGAGCCCTCGGCGCGCATCGGCGACTCGGGCACGACGAGCAGGGTGAGGGCGATGGCGAGGACACCGAGGCCGGCGGCGCCGTAGAACAGGGCGTGCCAGTCGCTGTGCTGCGCGACCAGGGCGGCGGCGGGCAGGGCGAGGCCGCCGCCGACGCCTATGGAGGAGCTCATCAGGGCCATCGCCGAGCCGAGCTTCTCCCGGGGCAGCATGTCGCGCATCAGGCCGATGCCGAGCGGGATGGCGCCCATCGCGAAGCCCTGGAGCGTACGGCCGGCGATCATGAGCAGCAGGTCGCTGGTGAACGCGCTGACCAGGGCGCCGACGACCATGACCGCCAGGCTCGTGATCAGCATGCGCCGCTTGCCGTACAGGTCGCCGAGGCGGCCCATGATCGGGGTGGCCACCGCGCCCGAGAGGAGGGTCGAGGTCAGGACCCAGGTGGCGTCGCTGGGGGCGGTGTCCAGCAGCTGCGGCAGGTCCTTGATGACCGGGACGAGCAGGGTCTGCATCACCGCGACAACGATGCCCGCGAAGGCGAGGACCGGGACCACGGCCCCGCGCGCTCTGCCGGCGGGACGGACTGTCGTCGTCTGCGTCATTGAGGGGGGCCTCCAGGCCGGGGTGTGTTCGGGGGTGCGTGGTTACGTGGGGTGCGAACCTCGTATGCGTAGGCAACTATTCCGTTGCTTCGGCACTCTAACGAAATCTTGACCTTCTCTTGGGGAAGGAGGTCCGGCGGTGCCGTGGCCCTAGGTCGAAATCCCGATGCAAGGAGCATGGAGTGGTTGAGAGCATGACACCCATGCTCGAAGCCGCCGAAATAACCCGTACGCCACGCCGCACCGCGCCTCCCACCTGGCTGGTGATCGCGCTCACGTGTGCCGGGCAGTTCCTGGTCGTGCTGGACGTGTCCGTCGTCAACGTGGCGCTGCCGTCCATGCGCACCGGGCTCGGACTGAGCGAGCAGGGCCTGCAGTGGGTGGTGAACGCCTACGCCATCGCCTTCGCCGGGTTCATGCTGCTCGGCGGGCGGGCCGGAGACCTCTACGGCCGCAAGCGGATGTTCCTCGTCGGGCTCGGCCTGTTCACCCTGGCCTCGCTGGCGGGCGGGCTGGCGCAGGACGACTGGCAGCTGCTGGTGGCGCGGGCCGCGCAGGGGCTCGGGGCGGCGGTGCTGGCGCCCTCGACGCTGACGATCCTCACCGCCTCGGTGCCGGAGGGCGCCGCCCGGGCCCGGGCCATCGGGACCTGGACGGCGGTCGGTGCCGGCGGCGGCGCGGCGGGCGGCCTGGTCGGCGGGCTGCTGACGGAGACGCTGTCGTGGCGGTGGGTGCTGCTGATCAACGTGCCGGTGGGGGCGGTCGTGCTGTGCGGGGCCGCATGGTTCCTCACCGAGGGCCGGGCCGGGGACGGGCGGCGGCTCGACCTGCCGGGCGCGCTGCTCGTCACGGGCGGGCTCGGCACGTTGGCCTACGGCATCTCCCAGACGGAGGCGGCGGGCTGGACGGCGACGGCCACGCTGCTGCCGCTGCTCGCCGGGCTCGCGCTGATCGGGCTGTTCCTCACGGTCGAGGCCCGGACGCGGAGCCCGCTGATGCCGCTCGGGCTGCTGAAGCTGCGGTCGGTGTCGTCGGCGAACGTGGCGATGTTCCTGTGCGGGTCCGCGATGTTCTGCATGTGGTTCTTCATGACCCTGTACGCGCAGAACGTCCTGGGCTACACCCCGCTGGAGGCCGGACTCGCCCTGGTCCCGAGCTCCCTGGCCGTCATCTTCGGCTCCAAGATCGCGCCCCGGCTCATGCGCGGGCTCGGGCCGCGGAACGTGGCGGCGCTGGGCACACTGGTCGCCGTGGCCGGCTTCGCCTGGCAGTCGACGATGACCCCCGAGGGCGCGTACGCGACGACGATCCTGGTCCCCGGAGTCCTGATGATGCTCGGCGCGGGACTGGCGGCGACCCCGCTGGCCTCCGTGGCCACCTCCGGCGCGCCGCCCGAGGAGGCCGGACTGGTGTCCGGCCTGGTCAACACCTCCCGCACGATGGGCGGTTCACTGGGCCTGGCGGTCCTGTCGACACTTGCGGCGACCCGGTCGGCGGGCAGCGGGACGCCGGAGGCACTGACGGAGGGGTATGCGCTGGCGTTCCGGGTGGGGACCGGGGTGCTGGCGGCGGGTGTGCTGCTCATGTGGGTGTGGCTGCCCCGCACGGCGGACGAGCGGTAGGACCGCGGGACCGAGCGTGGCGTCGGTCGGGTCGGGCCGAGTCGTCACAGCCAGCCCTGGCGGCGGGCCTCGCGCAGGGCCTCCGTGCGGTTGCGGGTGCCCGTCTTGCCGATGGCGGAGGAGAGGTAGTTGCGGACGGTGGACTCCGAGAGGTGGAGCCGGGCGGCGATGTCCGCGACCGTCGCGCCGTCCGCGGAGGCCTTGACGGCGTCGCTCTCGCGTGCGGTGAGGGGGTTGGGACCGGCGCTGAGCGCGGCCGTGGCGAGGGCCGGGTCGACGACCGTCTCGCCGGCCAGGACGCGGCGGATCGCGGCGGCCAGTTCCTCCACGGGGCCGTCCTTCACGAGGAAACCGGTGGCCCCCGCCTCCAGGGCGCGGCGCAGATAGCCGGGCCGGCCGAACGTGGTGAGGATCAGCACCCGGCAGTCGGGCACCCGCACGCGCAGCTCCGCGGCGGCGTCCAGGCCGCTCTTTCCCGGGAGTTCGATGTCGAGGAGCGCGACGTCGGGGCGGTGGGCGAGCGCCGCGTCCAGGATCGCGTCACCGGCCCCCACCTGGGCGACGACCTCGATGTCGTCCTCCATGCCGAGCAGCAGCGCGAGCGCACCGCGCAGCATGCCCTGGTCCTCCGCGAGCAGCACGCGGACGGGTCTGTCGGTCACGGGCCGAGGGGAGGGTGGGGCGCGTCGAGCACCGAGGCCAGCGTCTCGGTGAAGGCCGTCGCCGAGTAGTCGGCGTGGGCACGGATGCGTGCCGCCACGGCCTCGGCACCGCCGCCCTCGAGGAGCTGGACCAGCCGGTCGAGCCGGTCGCTGCTGTGCCGGTGCCCTTCCTGGGTGGACAGGTAGAAGTCCGTCGCGTCGTAGGCCATGTGGAAGACGTGCTTCTTCACATCGCTCAGCGTCAGGTAGTCGTCATGGGTCTTGGGAGTCGGCTCGGGCGCGCCGACGCACACCGCGGGTGTGCCGGCGCCCCAGGCGTTGACGGCCAGGTGGTAGGTGTCCGTGATGACCAGGCGGTAGCGGGGCAGGACCCGCACCAGGTCGCCGATGGTGTGCCCGCCCGGGCGCTGCGCGATGTGACCGACCGGAGCGGGGACGTCCCGGTCGAACCAGGGCAGCCATTCCAGCGGGGCGCCCAGACGCTCGGACAGGTCCTGGCAGAAGGCGGGCAACCACTCGGGGATCGGCGTCCGCGCGCCGAGGAACACACCGATCGCACCGCCGTCCGGGACCGCCCGGGACCATTCCGTCGTCGCGAGGTGGTCGAGGTCGCCCGGGCGGGACAGCAGCGCCGCGTCCGAACCGAAGTAGTCGGTCGTACGGTCCCCGCGCAGATGCGCGATCTTCGCCGCCGAGAGCGGGTCACGCACCCAGACGCGGCGGCTTCGCGTCACCAGGCGGGAGAACAGGGGGCCGTACTCCTTGTCCTCGTAGTCGGACTGGGAGTTGTGCAGGATCGTCCCGCCGTAGCTGAGGGTCCGCGCGAGGAGGTCGTCCGGCTGGTCCGCGAACAGCAGGGTGCGGTTGAGCAGGTTGCGGGCGGTCGCTCGGTCCTCGGCGAAACCGAAGTCGAGCAATCGGTTCGTCGCGTCCTGCTCCAGGTAGTGCCGGGTGTGGAGGAAGTCGCCCCAGAAGACGACCGCGTCGTGGTCACGGAGCGAGTCGAGGTGCTCGGCCAGGGGGAGGAAGCGGAACGGCAGCTCTGTGCCTCGCGCGCACTCGCGCAGCGGCACGGTCTCCGGCGTGTGCAGGGTGTACCAGGTGGCGTCGGTCCCGGGGGCCATCCGCCGCCGCAGGGACTCGAACGCCAAGTCGACGGTCAGCATGCCGGTGTTGCGGTACCCGATGTTCGGCGCGGTGATGACGGCGACGCGTGCCATGTGCTCCATTTTCCCTAGCCGTTGCCGGCGCCGTCGACGCGTACGGGCACGTGTGCGGGTGCGTGTACGCGTACGTGTGGCGCGCGCGGACCATCGGCCAACGTACACGCCCGCGCGGGCCGTTGTGCGTCCCGCCCCCTGGTCGCCGGGGCGGCCGGCTTGGCATCCGGCCGCGCCCCGGCCCGGCCCGGCGGCATCGTGAGGCGAACGGTCACGCCCGTTGCGCCACCGCCGGGTTCACGTCCGTCGCATCGACATCGAGCGGGAGCTCCGCCGACACGGCGAATCCGCCCCTGGCGCGCGGCCCCGCCGTCAGTGAGCCGCCCGCCGCCGCGAGACGCTCGGTCAGGCCTGTCAGCCCCGTGCCGGCCCGGGCGCCCGAGCCACCGAGCCCACCGCCCGCGCCGTCGGCGACCGCTCCGACCTCGATGCCCCCGCCGTCGAAGACCGCCGCCGCCCCCACCCCGTCGTCCACCACCGACAGACGCACCCGCTCCGCCCCGCCCGACAGCGTGATCTCGCACTGAAGCGCGGCCCTGTGGCGTACGGCGTTCGTGACCGCCTCGCGTGCCACCCAGCCCAGCAGCGCCTGGGTCTGCGGGCCGAAGGCCCGCGTCTCACCCGGGCAGGGATCTGACACGGTGTCAGGAGGCTTCACAAGTGTGGGGGCCTGGGCTATACAGAGGGCGCAGGACTGGAACGCGTTCCAGTTCGGCCGCAGACGGCCTCGGCGCGGCCGACGGTGCGGACGGCCGTGCCGAGGTCTTTGCCACGGTGGTCTTTCCCACGGTGGCCCTTCCCACGGCGATCAGGAGCCCCATGCCCATCGACGCAGCCAAGGCGCTCGCCGCCGAACCCCGGACCGGCGAGCTCTCCTGGGACCACAAGGACGTGCAGCTCTACCACCTCGGCATCGGCGCGGGCATCCCCGCCACCGACCCCGACGAGCTGCGCTACACCCTGGAGTCCCGGCTGCACGTCCTGCCGAGCTTCGCCACCGTCGCCGGCGCCGGATCCCCCGGCGTGATCAGCGGCCTGTCCATGCCCGGCGTCGACGTCGACCTCGCCCGCGTCCTCCACGGCGGGCAGAGCCTCCAGGTCCACCGCCCCATCCCGGCCCGGGGCCGCGCGACCGCCACCGGCCGGATCGCCGCCGTGTACGACAAGGGCAAGGCGGCCGTCCTCGTCATGCGCACCGAAGTCACCGACGAGGACGGGCCGTTGTGGACCAACGACGCGCAGATCTACGTCCGGGGTGAGGGGGGCTGGGGCGGCGACCGGGGGCCGTCCACCCGGCTCGATCCGCCCGCGGGCGAGCCGGACCGGGTCGTCGAACGGCACGTCCGCGAGGACCAGGCCCTGTTGTACCGGCTGTCCGGGGACCGGAACCCGTTGCACGCCGACCCCGAGTTCGCCAAGCGCGCCGGATTCGACCGGCCCATCCTGCACGGGCTGTGCACCTACGGCATGACGCTCAAGGCGGTCGTGGACACGCTGCTCGACGGGGACGTGACCCGGGTCCGCTCGTACGCCACCCGGTTCGCCGGGGTGGTGTATCCGGGCGAGACGCTGCGCATCCGCATGTGGCGCATGGACGGCGAGGTCCGGGTCGCCGTCAGCGCCGTCGAGAGGGACGACGCGCCCGTCCTCGCCGACACCGTCGTCGCACACACCTGAGTCCCACACGCCGTACGAGGGGAGCCGCACCATGCGCGCAGCCGTACTGCACGAGATCGGCCAGGACAAGCTGGAGGTCCTCGACGACGTCGAGGCGGTGGGATTCGGCCCCGGCAGGGTGCGGATCCGGGTGCGCGCGGCGGGGCTGTGCCACTCGGACCTGTCCGCGATGAGCGGGGTGCTGCCGCAGCCCGGGCCGTTCGTGCCCGGGCACGAGGGGGCGGGCGAGATCCTCGAAGTCGGCGAAGGAGTCGGCCACTTGACGGCCGGTGACCGGGTCGTCGTGTGCTGGCTGCCCGCCTGCGGCGTCTGCCCCGCCTGCAAGCGCGGACAGACCGAGCTGTGCCTCGCCGGGTTCATGAACGCGGGCACCCCCAACTTCAGGCGGCCCGGCGGGGACGTCTTCGGCATGGCCGGCACCGGCACCTTCACCGAGGAGGTCGTCGTCGACGCCGGGTGCGCGGTCCCGATACCCGACGACGTGCCCTTCGACATCGCCGCCCTCATCGGCTGCGGTGTGACGACCGGCCTGGGCGCCGCGCTCAACACGGCCGACGTGGAGGCCGGTTCGTCGGTGGCGGTCATCGGGTGCGGCGGTGTCGGCATCTCCGTGATCCAGGGGGCCCGGCTGCGCGGGGCCGCCGAGATCGTCGCCGTCGACCCGGTCGGGACGCGGCGCGAGGCAGCCCTGCGGTTCGGGGCCACGAAGGCCGTCTCGCCCGACGAGCTGCCCGACGCCAAGCAGCAGATCACCGGCGGCGAGGGCTTCGACTACGTCTTCGAGGTCGTCGGCAAGTCCGCCACGGCACGCGCCGCCTACGACAACACCCGGCGCGGCGGCACCCTCGTCGTGGTCGGCGCGGGCGCCATGGACGACGTCCTCCAGCTGAACATGTTCGAGCTGTTCTTCGACGAGAAGCGGATCCTGCCGTCCATGTACGGCGGCGGCGACATCCTGCGCTCCTACGAACGCACCATCGCCCTGTGGCGCGCGGGGCGCGTCGACCTGGCGGGCCTGATCACCCACCGGGTCCCCTTCGCCGACATCAACGAGGCCCTGGACCAGATGCGGACCGGGACCGCCCTGCGTACGTGCATCGAGATGTGAGGACACCGCCATGCCGCTGCCGCTGAACGGACTGTCCGCGATCGTCACGGGCGCGGGCCGCGGGCTCGGCCGGGCCGAGGCGCTGGAACTCGCCCGGCTCGGCGCCGCCGTCGTCGTCAACGACTACGGGCGGCCCGGCCGCGACGGCACCGGCGAGGCCTCGGCCGGACCCGCCGAGGAGGTCGTCGCCGAGATACGGGCGGCCGGCGGGACAGCGCTCGCGCACACCGGAGACGTCTCCGACTTCGAACAGGCCCGAGGGCTCGTCGAATCGGCCGTCGCCGAGTTCGGCACGCTCGACATCCTCGTCAACAACGCGGGCATCCTGCGCGACCGCATGGTGTTCTCGATGGCCGAGGAGGAGTGGGACGCCGTACTCCGCGTGCACCTCAAGGGGCACTTCAACACCACCCGGTTCGCCGCCGCCCACTGGCGGGAGCGGTCGAAACGGACCGGGGAGCCGGTGTACGGGCGGATCGTGAACACCTCCTCCGAGGCGTTCCTCGCCGGTTCCGCCGGGCAGCCCAACTACGCGGCCGCCAAGGGCGGGATCGTCGGCCTGACCACCTCCACGGCCCTCGCCCTCGGCAAGTACGGCGTCACGGCCAACGCGATCTGCCCGCGCGCCCGCACCCGGATGACCGAGGACGTCTTCGCGGGCGTCGAACAGCCCCCCGGCAACGGCCTCGACCCGCTCGCCCCCGAGCACGTCGCCCCGCTCGTCGGCTATCTGGCCTCACCCGCCGCGGCGCACCTGAACGGACAGCTCCTCGTGGTGCACGGCGGCATGGTGGCCGTCGTCGAACGGCCGCGCGTCGCCGCCCGGTTCGACAGCAAGCAGGACACCTTCACGTACGAGGAACTGGAGGCCGTCCTCGGGCCGTACTACGCGGACCGGTCGGCGGGGGAGACGTTCGCGGCGGTGGAGGTGCTGGGGCTGAAACGCGGCTGAAGCCCGGGGTCGGGGCGCGGCTGAAGAACGGGAAACGGCCCCACCCGTCGTAGAGGGGCGGGGCCGTTCACCGTACGCCGTACGGCCACTGACGTTCCGTCAGGCCGCCGTCTCGGTGCGCTCGCTCCGCTCGGTCTCCGCCACCGGCTTGCGGTGGCGCCCGCGCGGAGCCGTCTCGCCGACCTGCGTGGAGATCTCGCCGCGGTGCCGGCCGTGGCCGGCGGCGGTCTCCTGGACGTCGGCTGTGTGCAGCTGGTTGGTGCTGGCGTCGCTCATCGGATGGAATTCACCCCGTCAACATGATCTTTCAAACAGCCGGGCGAGTTTAACCGGCCCCCCGCACCCCGGATCCAGGCGGCCACGCCAACCGGCACTAGTTCGTTACAAGCCGTCCCAACGGCGCCTCTTGCAGCGGAACCGGGCGGGGGGTGGAGGGGGCCGGGGGCGGAGCGGGATCGGCTGGTGGAGTGGGCTGTGGGGGTTGTCCGGGCGGTGCGGCCTGTGCCGGCTGCGGAGGCGTCTCGGAGGTTCCCGGAGTCGGGGGCACCGGTTCCGGGGGCGCAGGTTCCGGGGGGTGTCCTGTCACCGGGGACGCGCCGGGCTCGGGCGGTACGGCCGCGGGCGGGCTCACCTGTGCCACGCCGCACGGCACGGCCTCCGTCGCGTACGGCAGCCGCAGCACCCCGTCCGGCGTCCACAGGCCGGCGCCCGCCAGCCACCCCTCGGGCGCCGGGAGATGGTGCACCCGGCGCTCGGCCGGCCGCCACACGCCGACCCAGCTGCCGCGCGGCCCGTCGACGCGCAGCGCCACCGCGCAGCTCTCCGGCGTCAGCATCTGCCCCGGCTGGATCGCGAACGGCGTGAGGGTGCAGTCCGGCAGCCGCAGGCACTCCGGGAAGCGCACCGGCAGGGTGCTGCCCAGGACCCCCCAGCCCAGCCGGTTCTGCCCCGGCGAGGGCGCGTCCGAGCGGATCAGCAGCAATCCGCTGTCGTGGTCGGCGAGCAGCAGCCGGTCGTCGCTGTCGGCGGCGATCTGGAGCAGCGGCGACACCTCCCCGCCGCGCTCCAGGTCCACCACGACGGCCTTGGTGCGCCCGCCGGTCTCCCGGTCCAGGGCCAGCAGCCGCCCCGTACGGTCCAGCCAGACCCCGCCCGAGCAGCGGCCGGGCACTTCGGCCAGCCGCTCGGGCCCGAAGGCGCCGCCCGCCACCAGCCACACCGTGGTCGCACGCGGGCCGACGGACAGGGCGTACGCCCGCTCGCCGCCGGGGGCGGGCGGCAGCAGCCGCAGCCGGGCCGTGTCGTCCGGGCACTCCACCACGCCCAGGGGCACCTCGCCGGTGCCGGGCCCGGTCGGGTACAGCAGCGAGAAGGCGTGCCGCCCGGCCACCAGACGGTGGATGAGGACCCGCCCGTCACCCATCGGCTGCACCTCGGTGCCGGGTTCCTCCGGCTGGTTGCGGGGCAGGGGCACCGCGTACGGCTCGGGGCCGTCCAGGGTCCAGCGCTCGGGGAACCAGGAGTCGCCGGCCGACGCGAGGCGTGCGGCGTAGGCGCCGTCCGCGGTGAGTGTGCATCCTGCCGGCGCGGCCTCGTCGTCCTCGTGTCCCGCCGAAGGCTCGATCGCACACGCTGTCATCGTTCGGTCACCTCCAGTGACGAACGTAGTTTTCGTACGCGCGGCCGGGGAATCCGCAGGCCCCCGACTTCACACATAAGGGTGTTCCAGGAACGATTCGCCTGAGGAGGAGGGGGCGTTTGTGCTGAGCGGGGCGAGGGCGGGCGGGCCGGGGCGGTGGCGGTTCAACGGCACAGATCAGACGGGTAGCCTTGCACCCGTGCCCCGTCTGTCTGAAGTCATCGCCGAGCTGGAGAGCCTGTGGCCCGCCGAGCGGGCCGAGTCCTGGGACGCGGTCGGCACCGTCGCGGGCGACCCGGACCAGCAGGTCACGCGCGTCCTGTTCGCCGTCGACCCGGTCCAGGAGATCGTCGACGAGGCGGTGAAGCTGGGCGCCGACCTGCTCGTCACCCACCACCCGCTCTATCTGCGCGGCACGACGACGGTCGCGGCGTCCCACTTCAAGGGCCGTGTCGTCCACACGCTCATCAAGAACGACATCGCGCTGCACGTCGCCCACACCAACGCCGACAGCGCCGACCCCGGCGTCTCCGACGCCCTCGCGGGCGCCCTGGACCTCAGGGTGACCGGGCCGCTCGTACCGGACCCCACCGACCCGGAGGGCCGCCGGGGCCTCGGCCGCGTCTGCGCCCTGGACCACCCGCTGACCGTCCGCGAGTTCGCCGCCCGCGCCGCCGAGCGGCTGCCCGCCACCGCGCAGGGCATCCGGGTCGCCGGCGACCCCGAGGCGCTCGTCCGCACGGTCGCCGTCAGCGGCGGCTCCGGCGACAGCCTCTTCGACCACGTACGCGCTGCGGGCGTCGACGCCTTCCTCACGGCGGACCTGCGCCACCACCCCGTCTCCGAGGCCCGTGCCCACAGCCCCCTCGCGCTGCTCGACGCGGCGCACTGGGCCACCGAGTGGCCCTGGTGCGAGCTGGCCGCGAGCCAGCTCGACGAGATCTCCGACCGCCACGGATGGGACCTGCGCGTCCACGTCTCGAAGACGGTCACCGACCCCTGGACCGCCCACGCGGCCTCTACCACTTCTGACCCCCTGGGAGCCCCGAACTGAACGCCGAGCCCGCCGACCAGATCCGACTCCTCGACGTCCAGGACCTCGACGTCCGCCTCCAGCAGCTGGCCCACCGGCGGAGGTCGCTGCCCGAGCACGCCGAGATCGAGTCGCTGACCAAGGACCACACCCAGCTGCGCGACCTGCTCGTGGCCGCGCAGACCGAGGAGAGCGACACCGCCCGCGAGCAGACCAAGGCCGAGCAGGACGTCGACCAGGTGCGCCAGCGTGCCGCCCGCGACCAGCAGCGCCTGGACTCCGGTGCCGTCACCTCCCCCAAGGACCTGGAGAACCTCCAGCGCGAGATCACCTCGCTCGCCAAGCGGCAGGGTGATCTGGAGGACGTGGTGCTGGAGGTCATGGAGCGCCGGGAGTCCGCGCAGCAGCGGGTCGCCGAGCTGACCGAGCGGGTCGGCTCCGTCGAGGCGAAGATCGACGACGCGACCGCGCGCCGTGACGCGGCCTTCGAGGAGATCGACGGCGAGATCGCCACGGTCACCAAGGAGCGCGAGGTCATCGCCGGGTCGATCCCCGCCGACCTGCTCAAGCTCTACGAGAAGCTGCGCGAGCAGCAGGGCGGCGTCGGCGCGGCGAAGCTGTACGCGCGCAGCTGCCAGGGCTGCCGGCAGGAGCTCGCCATCACGGAGCTGAGCGAGATCCGCAGCGCGGCGCCCGACACGGTGATCCGCTGCGAGAACTGCCGCCGCATCCTGGTGCGCACGTCCGAGTCGGGTATCTAGGCCGCGGGGAGCCTGTCCGGTGCGGGAGTTCATCGTCGAGGCCGACGGCGGGTCGCGGGGCAACCCGGGGCCCGCGGGCTACGGGGCCGTGGTGAGCGACGCGGCGACCGGTGAGACGCTGCGGGAGGCCGCCGAGTACCTCGGCGTCGCCACGAACAACGTCGCCGAGTACCGCGGCCTCCTCGCCGGCCTGCGCGCCGCCCACGAGCTGGACCCGGCCGCGACGGTCCACGTCCGGATGGACTCCAAGCTCGTGGTCGAGCAGATGTCGGGCCGCTGGAAGATCAAACACCCCGACATGAAGCCCCTGGCCGCGGACGCGGCCCGGATCTTCCCGCCCGGGCGCGTGACGTACGAGTGGATCCCGCGCGAGCGCAACAAGCACGCGGACCGGCTGGCCAACGAGGCGATGGACGCCGGGGCCAGGGGGGAGCAGTGGTCGGCCTCCACTTCGACGGCGGACCTCGACACGCCCGCCGCGACTGTCGCCCCGCCAGAACGGCAGGGCCCACCGGGTGACGCGACGGCAGGCGCCGCGCCGCTCGCCCCGCAGGGCCCACCGGGTGACGCTGCGGCAGGCGCCGCGAGGGCACGCGAAGCCCTGGCGACCGGCCGGGCTCCGGAACGCGGGGCTTCTTCTCCCGCGCCGCCGTCCGTGCCCGGGGCGACGGAGCAGCGTGGCGGCGATGGCGCGCCGGCTGCCGGGGCTGACGCGGGTGCGGTGACGGCGGATCCCGATACGCGCGCCGCCACCAAGGCGAACGCCGACGCTCGCGCCGACAGTGCGGATGCCGGCGGTCGTGCGGCCGGGGCGGGTGCTGAGGCTCGTGCCGACGAGCAGCCGGGCGCCGGTGCCGGCGCGGCCGGGGTGGATGCCGATGCCCGTGCCGCCAAGCGGCGTGCCGACCACGGCGGGGCCACGACGGATGCCGGTAGCCGTGCGGCCGAGGTGGATGCCGATGCCCGTGCCGCTAAGCGGCGTGCCGACGACGGCGGGGCCACGGCGGATGCCGGTGGTCGTGCGGCCGGGGCGGGCGCCGATGCTCGTGCCGACGAGGAGCCGGGCGCCGGTGCCGGGGCGGATGCCGGCGGCCGTGCCGCCAAGCCGCGTGCCGACGCCGAGGTGGCCAAGGCCGATGCCGACACCCGTGCCGCCAAGGCCGTTGCCGCCCCGGGGTGGGCGCCCGCCGACATGGGTGCCCCCGCCACCTTCGTGCTGCTGCGGCACGGGGAGACGCCGTTGACGCCGCAGAAGCGGTTCTCCGGCAGCGGTGGCTCCGATCCCGCCCTCTCCGACATCGGCAGGGACCAGGCCGAGCGGGCCGCCGCCCTGCTCGCCCGGCGGGGCACGATCCAGGCGATCGTGTCGTCGCCGCTCACCCGCACCCGGGAGACCGCCGGGATCATCGCCGCCCGGCTCGGCCTGGACGTCGGCGTCGACGACGGGCTGCGCGAGACGGACTTCGGGGCCTGGGAGGGCCTCACCTTCGCCGAGGTGCGCGAGCGCCACCCCGACGACCTGAACGCCTGGCTCGCCTCCCCGGACGCCGAACCCACCGGCGGCGGCGAGAGCTTCGCGGCGACCGCCACCCGGATCGCCGCCACCCGCGACAAGCTCGTCGCGGCGTACGCGGGCCGCACGGTCCTGCTCGTCACACACGTGACCCCGATCAAGACACTCGTCCGGCTCGCCCTCGGCGCCCCGCCGGAGTCGCTGTTCCGGATGGAACTGTCGGCCGCGTCCCTGTCGGTCGTCGCGTACTACGCGGACGGCAACGCCAGCGTCCGGCTCCTCAACGACACGTCCCACCTGCGCTGAGCGCCGCCGCCTCACGGGCCAGCGCCTCGACCCGGCCCCAGTCGCGCGCCGCGACCGCGTCCTGCGGAAGCATCCAGCTCCCGCCCACGCAGGCGACATTGGGCAGGCCCAGATAGTCCGGGGCGGAGGCCGGGCCGATCCCGCCCGTGGGACAGAACCGGGCCTGGGGGAGCGGCCCCGCCAGCGACTTCAGATACGCCGTACCGCCCGCGGCCTCGGCCGGGAAGAACTTCATCTCCCGCACCCCGCGCTCCAGCAGCGCCACGACCTCCGAGGTGGTCGACACCCCCGGCAGGAACGGCACGCCGGAGCCCCGCATCGCCTCCAGCAGCACGTCCGTCCAGCCGGGACTGACCAGGAAGCGTGCGCCCGCGGCCACTGTGTCCGCGACCTGCTCGGCGCTGATCACCGTCCCGGCACCGACCACCGCCTCCGGCACCTGCCCGGCGATCCGGCGGATCGCCTCCAGCGCCGCCGGCGTCCGCAACGTCACCTCGATCGCCGGCAGCCCGCCGGCGACCAGCGCCCGCGCCAGCGGTACGGCGTCACCGGCATCCTCGATGACGACGACGGGAACGACGGGCGCGAGGTCCAGCACGGAGGCGGGCAGGGGAGAGGACATGGCCGTATCCTGCCGCCGACTCACCAACATGCGCAAAGCTCATTGCATATGCTGCAATGCAGGGCTGCAACGCAAGGGCTGCGGGCTGTCATTCGGTGCTGCGCTGCGACGCTGCTCAGTGGACCTCGGTCACGAGCACATCCAACGACCACGCCTGCCCCGCCTTCACGGGTGCCTCCGCCTCCACGACATACCCGAGATCCCGCAGCGCCTCCACCAGCTCGGCCGGCCCCTTCGGAGCGGCCCCGGCGGTCAGCAGGCTGCGCACGATCCGCCCCTTCGTCGCCTTGTTGAAGTGGCTGACGACCTTCCGCGTCGGCGCGTGCAGCACCCGCACCGCCGCCGTCCGCCCGGCGACCTCGCCCTTCGGCTTCCACGCGGCGGCGTACGCGGCGGACCGCAGATCCAGCACCAGCCCGTCCCCGGCCACCTCCGGAAGCACCGCCGCCATCGGCGTACGCCAGTGCGCGCCCAGCGCACCGAGACCCGGCAGCCGCACCCCCATCGAGCACCGGTAGGACGGAATCCGGTCCGTCACCCGGACCGCTCCCCACAGCCCGGAGAAGACCAGCAGCGACCGTGCGGCGCGGCGCTTGGCCGCCGTGTCGAGGGTGGCCAGGCCGAGGGCGTCGTACAGCACGCCCGTGTAGATCTCCCCGGCCGGCCGGGTCCCCGCGGTGAGCAAGCCGGCGTTCTTGGCGACCTCGCCCCGCAGCCCCTCGCTCAGCCCCAGCACCTCGCGCGCCTTCTCCTCGTCGCCGGCACACAGCTCGACCAACTCGGTGAGGACGGCCTCCCGGGCATCGGACAGCCCCGGCAGGGACAGCGACTCGGGCTTCAGCGGGGCACCGCGGCCGGAAGAGGCCTTGCCCTCGGACGGCGGCAGCAGGACGAGCACGGGTACTCCTTCGATCGAACTCCGCCGACAGCGTACGGGGAGCTCAGACGCGGGCCCGGCCGAGGGCGCCGCCGAGGGCGCGGACGAGGCCGTCGGCGTCATCGGCGTGGAAGCGGACGATCCGCACCTCGCGGCGCCGGCCGAGGAAGGTGACGTGGGTGACCGGCTCGGTCAGTTCGAGCGTGACGGTGGTCTGCGAGCCCACCTCCACGTCCAGTTCGCCGTCGGCCCGCTCGTGCGACATCCGCAGCTCGCGCCGTACCGAGGCGATCCGCTCCAGCGGCACGCACAGGTCGACATGGACGTACCGCCGTATCCGCAGCCGGCCGGCGTCCGTGTCCAGCACGTGCGGCCGTACGACGGACGAGGCGTGCAGCGCGACGACGAGCACGATGCCGTACACGTCCAGGAAGAGAAGCACGGCGTGCGCGGTCGGCCAGTCGCGCAGCAGCACGGACATCGCGACCGTCTCGACGAGACACACGAACCCGAACCCGAACATCATCGCGCCCTGCCCGCGCGCGTACCCGAAGACCTGCCCGCCGCGCGCCCCCTGCGTGCGCCGCACCACCCACAGCACGAGACTCACGAGCAGCCGCGCCTCGTGCCGTACGACCAGCCGCGCGACCTTCACCGCCGCTCCTCGGTGAGGAGACGCAGCGTCCGGCGGAGCGCCTCCGCCTGGGCCGGAGCCAGGTCCTCGTAGAAGGCGCGCAGCACACTGTCGTCGCCGTCGAGATCCCCGATCTCCGGGAACAGCCCCGGCGGAATGCAGTCGGCGAGGGCCCGGGCCGCCCCGGCGACGCGCGGATCGTCCGGCTCCGCGTCGGCGAGCGCGTCGAGCAGGGCGTACACCTCGTCGGCCCGCGCCGCGGCGTCGGGCCGGCCGAACACCTCACCCAGCGACGACACGAGCTGCTGCCGCGCCTCGTCCGGCATGACCGTCTCCAGGAAGGCCATGATCTCGCGGTCCTTGGCCGCCATCGGCGAGTCCGACAGCTGCGCGGTCCCCGCGAACAGCGCGGCCAACTCGGGCGACACCGGCCCCTCGGCCGGCAGCCCGCCCTCCGCCTCCAGCAACGCCCGCAACCGCCCCCGCCGCTCCCGAATGGCCTCCTCCTGCCGCGCCAGATCCTCGTCCAGCTCGGTCAGCACCTCGACGAGGTCCTTGGCCGCGTCGTCCGCCAGCACATCCCGCACCTCCGCGAGCCCCAGCCCCAACTCCGTCAGCCGCCGGATCCGCGCCAGCACGACGGCGTGCCGCAGCCCGTACTCCCGATACCCGTTCGCCCGCCGCTCCGGCTCCGGCAACAGCCCCTGATGGTGGTAATGCCGCACGGCCCGCGTGGTGACACCGACGACGGCGGCGAGTTCTCCGATCCGCATGGGACCAGTAGAGACGTTGACGTTGCGGCAAGGTCAAGCACCGCATCCGGCCTGGACACCACCGACTTCCTCTGATCCCCTGTGGGCCGGGGGTACGAGATGAGCGCACAGGGGCGGATACGGGAACAGGCCCGCTGGGCCAGGGCGCGGCTGGGGCGTGAGGGCCCGGCCCTCGACCTGCTCACCGCCCACTTCGACCGGCACGTCTACGCCCCGCACGCCCACCACGAATTCACCATCGGCGTCACGGTCGGCGGCTCGGAGGTCATCGCGTACCGGGGCGGGCAGATCCACTCCTACCCCGGCTCGATCGTCGTCCTGGAACCGGGTGAGATGCACACCGGCGGACCGGCCGCCTGCGAGGGCTACGCCTACCAGGCCCTGTACGCCGAACCGTCCCTCCTCACCGACGGCACGCTCGGCGGCACCCCGCACTTCCGCGACCCCGTCCTGCACGACCCCGAACTGGCCACCGCCCTGCGCGCCGCCCACACCGACCTCAGCGCCTGCCCCGACCCACTGGAGGCCGAGTCCCGGCTGCCCTGGCTGCTCACGGCTCTGGCCCGTCGGCACTCCACGGCCCGGGCGAGCGAGGACACCGTCCCCGGCGCCGGCCACATCGCCAGAGCCGTACGCGACCGCCTCGCCGACGAACTGCTGGAACCCCCCTCCCTGTCCGACCTCGCCACCGACCTGGGCCTCTCCCGCTACCAGCTCCTCCGCGCCTTCCGCACGACGATGGGCGTACCGCCCTACGCCTGGCTCGCCCAGCACCGAGTGACCAAGGCCCGCGGCCTCCTGGAAACCGGCCTGCGCCCCGCCGAAGTCGCGAGCCTCGTCGGCTTCGCCGACCAGGCGCACCTCACCCGCTGGTTCCGCCGCGTGCTGGGCGTGACCCCGGCGGCGTACCGCAACAGCGTTCAAGACGCGGCGGGGTGAGGACCCCGAAACTCGCCGTATGACTGCACGCGGCTGGTTCCTGTTCTCCCTGATGGGAGTGGTCTGGGGCGTCCCCTACCTGATGATCAAGGTGGCGGTGGACGCCGTGTCCCCGTCCATGGTGGTGTTCACGCGCTGCGCGCTGGGCGCCGCGCTCCTGCTCCCCTTCGCGCTCCGCCAGGGCGGCCTCGGCCGTACCGTCCGGACCCACTGGAAGCCGATGCTGGCCTTCGCCGTCATCGAGATCATCGGCCCCTGGTGGACCCTGACCGACGCCGAACGCCATCTGTCCAGCTCCACCGCCGGACTCCTCATCGCGGGCGTGCCGATCGTCGCCCTCGTTCTGGCCCGCTTCTTCGGCGCCGAGGAACGCGTGGGCGCCCGCCGTGTCGCCGGACTCGCCCTCGGTCTCGCGGGCGTCACCGTCCTCACCCTGCCCCACCTCACCGGCGGCGATGCCCGCTCCCTGGCCGAGGTACTGGTGACGGTCGTCGGCTATGCCACCGCCCCGCTGATAGCCGCCCGGCATCTCAAGGACGTCCCGACCCTCCAGCTGATCACCCCCTGCCTCACGCTCGCCGCCGTCGTCTACGCCCCGGCCGCTTACCTGACCCGGCCCGCCACCATGCCCTCGGCCGAGGTCCTGGCAGCCCTCGCCGGCCTCGGCATCGTCTGCACCGCGATCGCGTTCGTGGCCTTCCTGGAGCTGATCAAGGAGATCGGCCCGACCCGGGCCGGCGTGATCACCTACGTCAACCCGGCGGTCGCCGTCGCCGCGGGCGCCCTCTTCCTGGACGAGGAACTGACCTTCGGCATCGGCGTCGCCTTCACCCTGATCCTGGCGGGCTCGGTGCTGGCCACGGCCGCGGCGCCGAAGCGTGTCGTCCGCCGGGTACCATGGTCGACACGGCAGACGAGCCGGGCGGACGGCCGCGTGGAGTCCCCCTGACGGGGAGCTCCCCGAGGAACGTCCGGGCTCCACAGGGCAGGGTGGTGGCTAACGGCCACCCGGGGTGACCCGCGGGACAGTGCCACAGAAAGCAAACCGCCGAGGGCTCCGGCCCTCGGTAAGGGTGAAACGGTGGTGTAAGAGACCACCAGTGCCTGGGGTGACTCAGGCAGCTAGGTAAACCCCACCCGGAGCAAGGTCAAGAGGAGCGCCGTAAAAAGCGCTCTGCGCGGACGTTCGAGGGCTGCCCGCCCGAGTCCGCGGGTAGACCGCACGAGGCCGGTGGCAACGCCGGCCCTAGATGGATGGCCGTCGCCCGGGGCTCCGCGAGGAACCCCGGGAACAGAACCCGGCGTACAGCCCGACTCGTCTGCCGCTATCTGCGGCTTTGCCTGGGAAGGGCCTCCGATCTCCACCGGAGGCCCTTCCCTGTTGCGCCGTTCCGACTGTCATGGCAGTCATGTCTGCTTCAGATGCTTGATGAGGTGCTGGAACGTGGTCCAGGCCTGGGCATCGTTTCCGTCCCTCAGGGAGTAGTGGAGGGCGGGCCGCGCCGCGGGGCCGAGCCGTGCCGGTGTGGGGCCTTGGAGCGGGTGCCCGGCGCGGGCCGGGCTGATGCGCTCGGACTCGTCGTGTCCGAGCGTGAACGTGACGGGGATCGGCGGTGGTTCGAGGTGTGGGGGGACCGTGAGGTCGCGGCGGGCGGCGCGCAGTGACGTCAGCAGGGTGACGAGGCCGTGCTGGGCGTCGAGTTCGGCCGCGAGGGCCTCGATGGTGTCCAGGGGCGGTGTCTCCTCTCCGCCGTAGCCGACGGCGAGGGTGATGTCCTCCTCGACCCCGGCCGGTGTGCGCAGCACGCGGACGGTGGCGAGGGCGGGGCGGTCGGGGTGCCCGACGGCGATGAGCCAGGTGGGCCGGGGCGCGCGGGCGCGGGCCAGGTCGGTCAACTGGCGGGTCGACCAGGGAAGGTTGACGGGTTCGGCGGTGCTCCAGCCTGCGGGCGGCGCGCCGGTGAGGTGCTGGAAGACGGCTTCGAGGGCGCCGCCGAGGACGAGATGGTCGTCGGCGGGGTGTCGGGTGCGCAGGGTGAGGATCAGCTGGCGGTCACCGGTGTCGGGTGCGGGGGCGAAGGCCTCGGCGACTCTGGTGGCACCTTGCTCGTCGAGTACGGGGGTGAAGGTGCCGTTCCTCCAGTGGAGTACGGCCCCGGACAGGCCGTCGTAGTAGCCGTGCTCGGGATCCTGGACGACCCAGCGGTTGGGCAGGCCGCGCAGAGCCGTGCGGGTGGGCAGGGTGAGGCGTGCGGTGGGCGGGGTGACGATCTGCAGGGCGCGGTCGGCGGTGGTCGCGGTGCGCAGGGCGTCGGAGAGCCAGCTGGTCATGGCGATCAGGGGGCGGTCCTGGATGACCACGACGGTGGTGGCGGTGAGGACGTCCACGGCGGGGGCGGTGGTGGCGGGGGCCGGGATGGCCGAGACGTCGGTGCTGAGGGGGACGACGTCGGTGGTGGCGGCCTCCGGCGGCCAAACCGTCCCGCCCAGCACGGTGGCCAGGCGTCCGGCGAAGGAGCCCGCGAGCCGTCCGGCTTCGGCGACGGCGGTCGAGGCACGGGCCTCGGTCCACCACACCGGCCCGTCCTCGACCGTGTGGTCCAGCAGGCGGTTGGTCTCGCCGGGGACCTGGACGAGGATGGGCGCCTCCACCGAGACCAGGGGGCGGCCGTCGGGGCCGCAGAGCTGGACGACGGCGCCGTCGGCCGTGGTGTTCACGCCGAGGTCGGGGCCGCCGGCGTAGAGGCCCGCGAGCAGGGTGGGCAGGTCCGGCATCTTGGGAGTGAGAGCGATGACGTCCTTGGTCACGGGCCTTCTTCATCTGCGAGGGCGGTCTGGATGAGCTGGTGCGGGCGTCCGCGGCGGACGAGTGTGCCCCGGCCCGGCGGCTGCTGAGACGCATAGAGGCCGGGGAAGAGCTGGCCTTCGGTGCGTTCGCCGGTCATGACGAGTGCGGTCGTGCCCGTCTCGCGCAGGGTGGTCAGCAGGGGTTCGTAGAGTGCGCGGGAAGCGCCGGCGGTGCGGCGGGCGACGACGAAGTGCAGGCCGATGTCCTGTGCGGAGGAGACGTACGGCAGGAAGGGCGCCAGGGGCTGTTGACCGGCCGCGGTGAGGATGTCGTAGTCGTCGACCAGGATGACGATGCGGGGCCCGGTGAAGGCGGGCTCGGTGGTCATCGGAGCGTCGGGGTCCGCCGTCTCCGGCAGGCGTTTCTCCAGCTCCGTGGCGATGCCGGTGGACAGTGCGCCCGCGAGCTTGGCGTTGTGGGCGTAGCCGCCGCGGTAGGGCTCGGGGACCACGCCGCGCAGGCCGCGGCGGGGGTCGTAGACGCCGAAGACGAGTTCCTTGTCGCTGTATCGCCGGACGAGCTGGGTGGCGATCAGCTTCAGCAGGTTCGTCTTGCCGCACTCGTTGTCGCCGAGGACCAGCAGGTGCTGATCGGTGCCGAACAGGTCGAGCAGGACCGGCGCCAGGCTCTCCTGGTCGACGCCTACGGGGACCGTCGCCGGTTCGGCGGCCGGTCCCGGCAGCCTGGCCGCCGACAGGCGGGTGGGCAGGACCCGTACGGGCGGGGCGAGTTCGCCGTGCCAGGAGGCGCGGATGGTGCGGGCGGCGTGTTCGAGCGCGGGGCCCAGGTCGTCTGCCGTCGGCCGGTTGTCGATGCGGGGCAGAGCGACCTGCGCGAACAGCTTGCCGTCGGTCAGGACGCGGCCGGGGGTGCCGGGGCCGAGGGTCTCGGACAGTTTTCGGTCGATGGAGGAGTCGGCCGGGTCGTTGAGGCGCAGTTCGATGCGGGTGCCGAACATCGACTGGGTGGCGATGCGGACGTCGTTCCAGCGCAGCATGCCTGCCACGACGTGGATGCCGTAGCCGCCACCGCGCTTGAGCAGGTCCGCCACCGCGTCGTCGAGGTCGGCGAACTCGTCGCGCAATGCACCGAAGCCGTCGATGATCAGTACGACGTCGGTGGCGGCCAGTTCCGGCAGCCGTCCCTTGGACCGCAGGCGGCGCAGTTGGTCGACGGAGTCGATGCCGTGCTCGCGGAACAGCTCCTCGCGCTGGGTGAGCATGCCGCGGACCTCGGCGACCGTGCGGGCGACCCGCTCGTGGTCGGCGCGGGAGGCGATACCGCCGACGTGCGGCAGGCCGGACAGGGCGGACAGGCCGCCGCCTGCCAGATCGAGGCCGTACACGGCGACGTCATGCGGTGTGTGGGTGAGGGCCAGGGAGAGGGCGAGGGTGCGCAGGAGGGTGGTCTTGCCGGACTGCGGGCCTCCGATGACGGCCGCGTGCCCGCCGGCGACGGTCAGGTCGAGCTGCCACGGCTGCTGCCACTGCCGGGCCGGGTCGTCCAGGACACCGAGCGGGACGTTCATCGGGCCGCTGGTGCGAGTGAGGCGCACACCGTCTGCGCCGGCTTGGAGTGGGCCTGCGGCAGTGTCGAGGGTAGTGGCGTCGGGCAGTGGGGGCAGCCAGATGCGTCGTACCGGCGGGGCTGCCGTGGTGAGTTGGTCGACCATGACGGACAGGGCGGTCGGGCCGGTTTCCCGCTGGGTGGCGACGGGCTCCTCCACCGCCTTTGTCTCTTGAGGGGTGTTGTACGCCGGGTAGGGCCGGACGACTGGCTCGTCGTCGTGTCGGTCGCGCTGGGCCGGTCCGCTGTAGGGACCCGAGACGTATCCGGCCTTGAAACGCTCGTAGGTGGAGGTGTCGACCTTCAGGTAGCCGAAGCCCGGCAGGGGCGGGAGGTGGAAGGCGTCGGTGGTGTCGAGGACGGTGCGGGACTCGTCGGCCGAGAAGGTGCGCAGGCCGAGCCGGTAGGAGAGGTAGGTGTCCAGGCCCTTGAGCTTGCCACCCTCGATGCGCTGGCTCGACAGCAGCAGATGGACGCCGATGGAGCGCCCGATGCGGCCGATGGACAGGAACAGGTCGATGAAGTCCGGTTTAGCAGTGATGAGTTCGCCGAACTCGTCGATGACGACGAACAGGTGGGGGAGGGGTTCCAGGTCGGGGCGGCCGGTGGCGCGCAGGGTCGCGTAGTGGCCGATGTCGGCGAGGTCCCCGGCGTCCTTGAGGACCTGCTGACGGCGCTTGACCTCACCGGCCAGGCTGGAGTGGACGCGTTCGACGAGCCCGGCCTGGTTCTCCAGGTTGGTGATCACGCCGGCCACGTGGGGGAGTTCGGCGAACGGGGCGAAGGTCGCGCCACCCTTGTAGTCGACCAGGACCAGGGCCATGTCCTCGGGTGAGTGGGTGGCGGCTAGCGCGAGGACGAGGGTGCGCAGCAGTTCGCTCTTGCCGGAGCCGGTGGCGCCCACGCACAGGCCGTGCGGGCCCATGCCGAGCTGCGAGGACTCCTTCAGGTCCAGCAGCACCGGCTCGTGGCGGTCGGTGAGGCCGATGGGGACGCGCAGGATGTCCCGCTCTCCTCGGGGCGCCCACAGGCGGGACAGGTCGAGGTCGGCCGGGTCGTCGATGCCCAGCAGCGCGGGGAAGTCGACCGGGCCGGACACAGGCGTGCCCTCGGCCGCCGACTCGGCCGACAGACGCAGCGGGGCGAGCATGCGGACGACGCCCTCGGCTCCGGCGGTGGTCACTGCGTCGACCGTGCCGTGGCCGGAGGGCGCGTTCGCGGCGCGCAGGTCGTCCATGACGATCCGGTTGCCGTCGACAGTGATGCGCACGCTGACCTGATCGGGCTCGTGCACCTGCTGCTGAAGCAGGTGCAGCACGGTGACACCCATTTCCGGCAGCCCGATCGCCGAGTCGGGGCGGGGGAGTTCACCCGCGGGAGTGCCGTAAGAGTCGCTGATCACGAGCAGGCGGGAGGTCAGGCGCAGGGCGTCCTTGGTCCGGCCGGACAGTCCGCGGCGTACCTCGGCCGCGTAAGCGGCGCGTTGCCGCAGGTCGGGGGCGCACAACCGGGCCAGCTCGGCCAGGTGGGGGGCGATACGGCGGGCGGCGACCGGGCCGTCGTACGTCTGTGGTTCGAGGATGTGAGGCAGCCACTTAACCCATGCCCACTCCGGCTCGTCGCTGGTGCCGAGGGCGACGGCGACGTCGTCCGGCGCGTGCGTCACGGCGGTCTGCAGCAGCAACGCGCGGGCGACCCGGAGGACGCCGTCCCGGTCGCCGATGATGCTGACGTTCCCTGCCCGGTCGAGCGGCACGGTGAGCGGGAAGTCCGTGGCCGTACCGAAGCGGCCCTGGAGGGCGCGGGCCTCGTTCAGCATGAACGGGTCCGGTGGGGTGAGGACACCGCCGGTGCTGTTCTGCGCGATGGCCAGCTCATGTGCCGGTACGTCGCCGGTGCCGGCCCGCACCGAGAGGAAGTCCGCGTCCGGGCGCCGCCGCTCCCACAGCCTGGCCGGGTCCCGGACGAGGTCGTACAGGGCCTCGGGCGGTGGGTTCAGCTCGCGTGCCGCCTGTCGCCGGTCCCGCTCCGCGGTGCCCAACTCCTCGCGCAGTTCCTCCAGATATTCCAGATAGCGCTCACGCTGCACGCGCCGGGTGCGCTGTGCCTTGCCGCGCTGCGACAGGAACAGCGCCACCGCTCCGAGCAGGGCGACGACCAGCACGAGCGCGCCGATCGCGGCGAACTGGCTGTTGCGGATGACCGTCATCAGTACGACGGAGCTGACGACACCTGCCATGGGCAGTAGCGCCGTGGCGGCGTTGCCGACCTTGCCCTCCGGGAGGTTCGGAGGTGCCTCGATGGTGCGAGGTGCGGCGGGATCGAGGGGGCGGGTGCTGCGGGCGGGCCGGTGGATCACCTGCTGGGTCATCGCACCCTCACCGCCCGCCGCATCGCCTCGGCCGCCAAGCGGACGGCCGCATCCCGGGTGCTCCGGCCCAGCATGGCGGTGTGGATGGGGCCTCCTTGGGCGAGATGACGGTCGTAGGGGAGCGGGACGACGGGCACGCCGGGCTCGCGCAGGTGCGCGGCGGCCGTCTTCGGGTCGAGGGTGGTGTCGGGGGAGTTCGCGCTGAGGGCGACCACGGTTCCGGCCAGCGCGGAGTGCGGCAACTGGCCCAGCCAGTCGAGGACTTGGCGTGTTCCGTGGATGCCCTCGGCGGTCATCGGGGCGACGACGACTCGTGCGTGGGCGGTGTCCATCGCCGTGCGTGCCACCTCGCCGGGCAGTGTCTCGCAGTCCACCACCGTCACTGCGAAGTACCGGCGCAGGGCCAGTGTCACCGTCCGGTAGGTGCGGATGTCCATGGGGGCGCCGACCCGCCCCTGGCTCGCGGGCAGCAGCCAGCCACCGTCGGTCACGGGCACCAGGTAGCCCGTGATGTCCGTGAGCTGCATCGCGGGCGTCAGGATCCGGGCGAGGTCGGCGCAACACCAGCGCACGGTGTCCGCGCCCATCCGTACCGGGAGGGTGCCCAGGGCGGCGTCGGCCTCCAGGGTGAGCACCGGATCGTGCCGGTAGTGGTTGAAGGTACGGCCGAGCAGCGCGGAGACCGTGGACTTGCCCACGCCACCGCGGATGGAGGTGACGGCGATGACTCGACCGGTGGTGACAGGCTGCTGCAACTCCTGGGCCAAGCGGGTCTGTTCGGCCACCTCTTGGGTGGCGGAGGCGGTGAGGCGGCGCAGGGACGCCCCGGCGCGGCGTGCGGCCGAGTCACCGTGGTGCGGGCTGCCCAGGGCGAGGGCGAGGCGCGGATCGACCGTGGGGAGGGACTCGGGGACCGGGGCGGGGACACGGGGGTCAGGCGTCCGGCGGGGGACCGGAGGTGGTGCGGAAGCGGTCGGGTGTGAGGGCTGCGGCGGTTCGGGGGCAACCTGAGCTGCCTGCTCCTCGGACACGGCGGGGACACCCGGGTCCGGATAACCGTCAGTGAGCTGGCGCAGCACGTCGCGCTGCCAGTCCCCTCCCCCTGCCATGCCGGTCACCCTGTCCTACGCGAAGGTGCCGAGCAGCCGCCCGTACACCCCGAACACGCCGATCGCCAAGGGGAACAGGGCGATCACAGCCACGGACTCCAGCAGGTCACCGGCTCGCCGCAGTCGCACCCGCACATGCTCGGCCGGCTCCACGGTCAGCACCACCAGAGGTACGACAGCGAGGAAGCCGAGCACGGCGACAGAGCCCGCAGCCGAGGCGTGGTCACCCCACAGCACGACGAGCCGCACCGCGACGACGGCCGCCGCGACGAGCAGCACCACAACCTCGGCGGTGAGCGGAAAGGCACGCGCCCGCAAGGCGAGCACCACCATCACGACGATGCCGAGCGGCACCGTCCACACCGACACCGTACGCAGGACGAGCACACCGGCCGCACCCGCAGAGGCGGCGAGAACCACGGTCGCAAGGACCAGCCCACGGTGGGTGGCGGCGAGCGCCGTACCCACCTGGTACCGGCTCACCGACGCCCCACCCGTACGCCGGTCGTCCAGCCCGGTCAGCCCCGACGCCATCAGCGCGAGCCGCGGCAGTATCCCGAGGACGACGACGGAGACGACGGCGAGCACCGCACCCACCCGGGCCTGCTGGGCGGCGGTCCCCGCCCCGCCCTGAAGTCCGAGGGCCGCTTCCCACACCACCAGGCAGCCGACGACAGCCCCGGCACCGACCAGCGCCCCGCGGCCCAACGGCGTGAACCACCCGGCGAGCAACAGTGCGAGCGCCACGCCCGCAGCGACACCCGCCAGCCGCACCGCACCGTCCCAGCCGTAGGCATCGGCGCAGGTCCAGCTGCCCAGGACAGCCAGGGCGGCGGCCGTGGAGATCAGGGTGGCGGCGAGTGCGTGCCGCCGGGCGCGCCCGAGGAGGACGCCGGCTGCGGCACATCCCACGGCAACGGCGAGAAGCCCCGCGCCGACTGCGGACAGGGCGAAGTGGTCCCGGGCCAGGAGCCCGGCGGCGAAGGCCCAGAGGACGGTTGCACACGCGGCGACAACGCGCCGCACCGCGGGCCGCCACCGCCAGACCCGCATGTCGAGATCGTCGGCGACTTCGTCGGTGACGTCATGGACGACAGGCGCGGAAGGGGCATCCTCCACCCGCACGAGCCGCAACACGGCCCCGTCGGTCACACCGGCCGACTCCAGGGTGCTGTCGTGGGCGAGCGCGGACCCGTCCGCGGTGACCAGATGCCGCAACTCGGGCCGGTCGCCCACGCGATCGTCCAGGAGCCGCATGACCTCCGGCAGCAGAACCCCGACGGGCTCCCGCGAAGGCAGCACGAGGTCGACCCGACGCCGCTCACCGACCAGGGTGATCCGGCTCAGCGCCGTACGGCTGCTGGTCACCGAACGACTCAAGGACCCCGTGGACATCACGCGTTCGAACCTATCACCGAGAAGAAGAGGCAGACGGGGCGGCAGCGATGGGGGAGTTCTGACCCAAGGACGGCACGGACGCGCCGTACGGGCTCTTCCCGATGACCTTGTGCGACACGAACGACCACCCCACACACCCGGCACACAGCACCGCCGCGATCACCACCCCGGCGAACACCTTTCCGACCCGCTCATCGAGCGACCGTCGCTGCCGCTGCCCGCCGAAGAGGAGGGCGTCGCGGAGACGGCGGCGGCGGACGGACACCGACTCGAGGAGCTGACTGTCGTAATCCTGCGCTGTCACGGTTACCTGCCATCCGCCCTTCGCGTCCTGGCTGTCACTACCTGCACCTGGTGAGCCGGCTACCTGTTCTGTTCCGTGACCTCTTCAATGAACGCGAGCGCTTCCGCTTCACTGATCTCCACGTGGTCAACCTCGTTGTGTCCCAGCTCGTGAAGCCGAAGGTACTCGGTCGGTTCCCAGCGCAGGTTCCTGGTGAATGCCTCGTCATGCGCTACGCCGTTCACTAGGCGGCGTCTCACGATGCCCTGAGGATTGCTGCGCGAGTAACCCTCACTGAACTTGGCGTAGTAGGTGATGTCACCAGAGCGTGGATCGAGGACCCGTACCTTCGCTCCGCGGCTGTTCAGCCACTGCTCGAGGTCAGGTCCACTGATCTCGCGCCGCACACCTGCATGGTCGATGACCGCGGGGCCGAAGAGCGTGCCGGAAAGCCCTTGGACGACGGTGTGCTCGTCGAGTACCGCCTTCAAGGACGTCTCGCGCACTGAGGCGTTGGTGAGATCGGCGCCCTCCAGCCTGACGTCGATCAAGGAAGCGCCATGGAGCTTCGCTGCGCGGAAGCGAGCCGACCGAGCATCGACCGCCCAGAGGCTCGTACTTCCCAGGTCCGCTTCGTCCAAAGTGGCACCGCGCAGGGAAGCCTCGTCGAGTTCAGCCTTGATCAGCGACGCATGCGAGAGGTCGGCATCATCGAGCACCGCGCCTTCCAGATGCGCCCGATAGAGGTCGGTGCCGATGAGTTTGGCGCTCCGGAGGACCGTCTGGGGCAGAAGTGCCATGGCGAGGTCCGCACCTGACAGGTCGGCCCGGGACAGGTCGAGGGCCGAGACGTCCAGAAGCGAGTCTTCTTGCTCGACCCACTCCCGTAGAACGGCAGCGGCCTCCGCGTCAGGCGGCATCAGCCTGACGATTCGCCGCACGTCACGGATACCAGACAACTCGATCACTCCACCCGTGCTGCTCGACGATCGACTTGACATCGTCGATCGCCGCTTGATTGGCATTGCGCATGTCGAGGATAACCATGCGCCCCTTGGTGACGATCTGGTCCTCCAGCTTGCGCACCCAGCCCTGGTTGTTCGCCGGGTTGTAGGCTCCCTTGAACGGCAGGGACTTGTCGCGGACGTTGTTCAGTGGTGGCCAGTCCGAGTGCACTCCCTTAATGTCGTAGAATTCTCCGGTGCTCGGTGAATATAGGTCCCCCTGATTGGCGCCAGGAGGACGCTGGATATCGGTCGGGACTTTCCCGTTTTCGCGTAGATCCAACGCAACGCGGGCTTCGTCCATTTCCGACGGCTTCACCTTCCCCTTGTGATCAGGGTCCTGCTTCAGTTGATCGAAGTCGTCGCTGTACCGCCGTGCGAGATCCTCCAGGTGTGCATCATGAGAGGTGCGCTGCTCTGGGGTGAGTTCCGGTGGCGGCCCGTTCCCGTGCGCAGAATCGCCTCCGCGCCGCCTCAAGTCGACATCGGGAGCACCGGCGGACCCTGTGCCATGCGGATCACCGTCGAGTCGAATCGAGTCAGCTCCATGAGGCACTGGAACCCTGTCGAACAGATCATTCTGCGCGGCCTGCAGGGCGGCGTATTCATCTCTGGAGATGCCAGGAAGGCGCCCCTTCTCGTACAGGACATGGGTGTCCATCTTGGCGATGAAGCTCTCGGGGGTGTGGAACTGTACTTCGAATATCTGACCAGTCGAAGGGTCCCGCCACGTGGAATTGATTCCTTTGTATCCCGAGCCATTCCAGGTGTTCTTGAATGTCACATTCTCGAACCCCTGGGCGCGCAGCTCGTCGACTGCCTGCTGCACCCCGTGTGAGTAGTTTCTGGTGGGAACCTCAACCGTGTATCGAAGGGAGTCCCTGATGTTGGCCAGAGCGCGCTCCGGCGTCAGTCGGGCGTCCTCGAGCAGGGCCGTGGCCACCTTGCGCTTGAGTGAATCCTCACCCTTGAGGCGGTACTCAAGTCCGTTGAGTTTCCCGTCCCCGACACGGCCGGCAGCTGTTTGAATCGCCTCCGTGATGCGCGGCTCGGTCGCCAAGGCTCGGTCCATGAACTGGCCGGTGGCGGCGTTCTCCTCCGGGCTGAGCCTCAGCCCCTGGGGTCCTTCCCAGGAGCCGTCTGGGAGGTTGCCTCGAGGCTCCATGGGACCGTCGGGCAGATGCGAACCTACGCCGACCGGCGGGCCTCCAGCGTCACCGCCGACACCGCCCGATCCGGAAGCGTGGGAATGCGCGGTGCCTGTCGTGTCAGGGATGTCCCGGCTGTGCCCCGAAGAGGTCTCGGCGCTGCCTGTTGCCTCGTGAGCTGAGTGTGGCGACGTGCTGTCGTCAGCGTGAGCTGCGACTGCGGGAGTACGGGAGGTCGCACTGACCCCGGCGAGTTCCCGCGTCCGTGGCGTTTCCGCCGTGACGGAACGCTCCCGCATCGGCACATCGCTGACCACCTTGTCGTCCTTGAGGACGACGAATCTGCCGTCCTCGACGACGAGCACGGAACGCCCGGTGGCGTCGGAGAATTCCAGGACGCTGTGCGGGGTGCGCAGTGCGGGGACGTTGTTCACGCCGCGCAGGTTCTCCGTGACCTGGGCGATCCTCGGAATGGCATGCCCTGTCACCTTGACCGCGGCTCCGATCGGGTCGATGACCTCGCCGACCTTCGCGACCGTGGCAGCGGCCTTGGCCGCCCCGCCGGCCTTGCCCGCCGAGGCCATCTTGAGCGGGCCCACACCGAGGGTGAGTCCGTTGAAGACGACGGTGGCCGCGGCGCGGGACGGGTTCTCCTCCCACATGTCCCAGGCCACGAAGCCCTTGGCGAACGCCTTGGCATGCTCCTTGCTGTCCTGGGCGAAGTCGGTCGCGAAGACTCCGGTGGGCTTCCGGCCGCCGGACTCCATGAGGTACGTCTCGGCCCCGACCACGGCCCGGACCAGGCCTTCCCAGGCCTGGCCCGCGCTGTCCGAACCGTGGAACCCGGCGAGGGTGGCGAGGCCGTCGACGGTTCCCCAGACGTTGTCGACGATGATGCCGTCCCAGAAGAAGCTCTTGGCGTAGTAGCCGAGGTCGTCCGGGTCCCACCAGTCGTGGGTCTGGGTGACCGGTGTGCCCCAGGGCAGTTCCTTGGCCTGGTCCAGCACCTCGGCGCTGTAGCCGTAGAGTTCAGCGCCACGCGGGGTGAACTGCTTGTCCCCGGTGTTCATCACGTACTGGGTGCCGCCGACCAGGGCCGTGATCCTGTTGTTGCAGGCGATCTCGGCAGCGGTGAACGCCGCCTGCGCGACGGCCACGTCATGCATCAGGGCTTGGTGCTCCGAGACCTTGTCCGCGTCATCGGTCCAGTTCTCGTCGAACTCCCCGTCGCTGGTCTTCAGCCCTGCCACAAAGGTGGCTGCCTGGTTCTGTAATTGCTCCAACCGCTTGGCGATCGGCGCGACTTCGGCCGCGTAGGTCCGCAGCGCGTCGGCCACCGTGGCGACTTTGTCCCCGAATTTGTCGGCGGCGTCGCGTACCGGCGCCGTGGAGGCGAACAGGTCCTCCGCCTCCGGCGCCTGGTAGAAGGCTGACAGCCCCTGGAACTGCCGGTGGGCTTCCCCGCCGGCCTGGCGTATGCCGTCCGCCTCGTCCCGCAACGCGTCTGTGTGCTGTTCCAGCTGGGCGAGATCGCCGGTGAACAGCGGGATGGAATCCGGCTTGATCACAGGCGGTCGGCCTTCCAGCCGTCCGGCATGTCGGGCCTGACCAGTCCGGCCGCCCGTCGCTGCACTTCCGCGGCCATCTCCAGGTCCCCGTCCCGGTACGCCACGGTGGCCTCCACCGCGCCGTTGACCGACCTGCCGACCCGCACGCCGATGAACTTCAGCTCGTCCGCGGTGCCCTCCATGAACTCCGCGAGGGCGGCGGCCACCAACCCGTTCTGCCCCATGTGCTCACCGCCCGCCCCACCCGGAGCGAGCGTCCCGGCCGAAGTGGCCGCACCCTGCACGTCACCCGAGTACGCCTGGACGATCTCGTCCAAGACCTTCATGACGCCACTCACGTTCGAGGCCACACTCTGGACCCCGGACGGAGAGATGTCCCACGCCGGCATGCGTCAGCCCCCGCTTCCCTCTCCCTGATACCGCTACCGCTGCGCGTCCGGCGTCAGCCGATGTTGTCGACGGCCGCCCGCGCCTTGGCCAGGGTCGTTTGCGCGGTCCCGTCGTTCTGTTCCATCGTCGTGCGCACCAGCCGGATGATCTCGCGGACCTCACCGGCGGCGCGGTGCCAGCGGTTCTCCTTGCCGTGGTACTCATCGGCGACACCGTCCGCGGTGAAGTCGGCCATCGCGGCCTTCACCGCGCGGTCGCGGTCGCTCAGTACCCGCTCCAGCTGTCCGATGACGGTGTGCAGGCTGATCTGTACCTCGCTGGAAGCGCCGGTGTCGTACGAACGACGGTCCTGGTTCTGACCCATGGTCGGATTCCCCCTTGAAAACGGTGACGGTGAAGGTGGCTACGGGCGCCTAGGCGCCTGCCTGGTTACCGTGCGCCGAAGCGGGCCGCGTCGAAGTTGGCGGCACCCATGTTCTGGTGGGCATTGTCTTCCAGCTCCACGTCACCGGTCCCGAACGCGGTGTCCATACCGGACTGACCACCCAGGATCGCCGCCAGCGAACTGTTCAGCGCATCCGTGGTCTCGTCGGCATGCAACTTGAACCTGTCGAACGCGGCCTTGCCCGCCCCGTTGAACTTCCCCTCCAACGGTTCCGCCGCCTGGATCAGCAACGCGATCAGCGTGCCCAGATCCTCACTCGAGCCGACGGTGCTCTTCCCGAGCTCCGACAGGGTCGTCGACCCCATGTCGAACTTCATCAACCCACCCCCGTAAGCGTGTTGTGCAGTCGGGTTGCGCGATCACTGCAGCGTACTCATGCGTCACGTGTGACTCGCAGCTTGCCGAACATCCTTCCGCACGTCATGTTGCAGGCGCAATGCGGAAGAGTCCGAGGTGGCTTGATCTGGTGGCTCGCCGCGTGAGGCGGCTAAAAGTGACTCGGGGGCTGACTGTCGAGTCGCAGCAGCTGCGGAATGATCACGGTTCAGCAGGAGCGGGCCTTCGCGCCAGATCGCCGCGATTGCCACCATCGGGATGGCCAGGCCGATGCTGGCGTGTCGGAGCGGTAGGCGAGGCGGGGAGATCTCGGGTGGGGGCTGAGACAGGTGCGGCCACCGGTGATCCTCGGTGCGTGAAGACTGAAGATCAGGCGGTGGCCGCTGGGCACTGCGTAGTCCTGCGGTGCTCGCGGACCTGCTGGGCATATCGCGACTTCCGCTCACCGGTCCGCCGGTCGGGCGGACGTGGGATCGAGCTCGTCAGCATCTCAAGCTTCGCAGGCGCAGCCCTCTTGGAACCACCTCGTGCCGGACGTGTCCGTAAGCGTTCACGCGTCCTCGGTGTCGTCAAGTGCGTCCAGACTCGGGCCCTCATCGTCCCCGTCCCACTCGTCGTCGTTGATCACTTTGCCCATGGCGGACGAGATGTGGCTGAGCAGCGCCGCTCTGCGTGCGGCAAAGAATCCGTCGAAGTCGTCGGAAGCCATCATGTCCGCATCGGCCAGGTGGGTGCGGATGCGCCCCGCCATGTCCTCGAAATCAGTCTCGGCGGACTTCTCCAGACGATCGAGGTACGAGGAGGGAGAGGTGCCTCCGATGATTCTGTTGGTGCGGGCGGTCAAAGGCGTCTTGTTGACGATCGAGTTGTAGACAGCGGGGTCCAGGTTGGCCTTTTCGCACCATGCTTTGGGGAAGATGTGATGGATGTCGATGGACTCGTCGAAGTATCCGGTCACCTCCGCCTTCTCCCCAGTGCGCCAGTCGACGGCTCCGGCTTTAAGTAGCAGAGCGTAGATGCCTTTGTAGGCGGCACTGTTTCGGGTTCGAAGCGTCAGTAGACGTCCCGGGGAGAACTGAGCGGCCGTCACCGTGCGCGGCTCTGTGGAGGTGCCGCGAATCCAGTCGACGACATCGGGCAGGTCCTGGCTGAAGCGGGTTTCGGTTGAGCCTCCGTACAGCTCCCCGAATACCCCGCACCAATACCAGCGGGCGAGTTTTTGCTGGGCTCCCGCGGTGTGTGCAGCATCGCCGGCCAGCGCTAGGATGGCGGCCAGCGGAATGAGTTGGGTGCCGTACGGCAGGAACTTTGTGTCGAAGAGATACTGCTGATGCAGGAACTTGGCAGCCGTCTTGAATCCTGCGATTACGGACGGGGAGAAGCGCTTGTAGTCATCAAGAGACAGAGCAAGCATGTCCTTACGCTTGCACCCGATGCGGGGGAGTCGCTCCTCCTCTGTCCCTTGTTGCTGTTCGGCCTGGCGGCGTGCTGCCGTAGCGAGCAGGGTGACTGCCTGGAGGAAGTCCGTATTGGACACCTCACGCAGGATGCGGTACTCGGGTGCCTTCCAGGCTGCGCGACATTCTTCCTGCCAGTGCCGGCGCAGATCGAACTCCTCGGCGGCGTAGGTTGCAGTCAGGAGTTCGAAAACGGTCAAAGTCACGCCGCCGGTGTTGACTTTCTCGAATACCTGGCATACGGCCTGTCGAGGAGTGTCCTGTCCCAATTCGATAACAGGGACGTGGTACAAGTCGAAGGGGCGGATGAATTCATTTCGAAAAGTGCGCCACAGGGTGCGTTTGGCTTTGTCGTCTCCCCAGTAGTCGGTGAATTCGTCCCCCCAGTCACCGTTGTCGAAAACTGCGTTCAGGGGGAACATGTGGTGCTCATACTCCAACTCAGGCTTCGAGTAGTCCTCGATGACCTCCCGACGGAAGTTGAGCACCTGACGCCCTGCCGGGAGGAAACGGATCGCTTCTTCCCGGTCGTCGTTTTCTTCGAGCGCTTTGCGCATGTCGACGTAGAACCAGCCGGATACCTGTTGCTTACGCATATCCTGGGTGACCACCGGGCGGCGGAGCTTCAGAGCCTGGAAGAGGGAAGTGAGGCGCTGTTGCCCATCCAGGACCAGCGACTCGGGTTCTGGTTCGCCGGTTGGTGTGGCTCCCTCGATCGGGCGATACTTGAATCGAACGTTGCCGCCAGCCCTGAGCAGCATCACGGTGCCGACGGGGTAACTCAGTGAGATGGATGCGAGAAGGCTGGCGATGTTCGGCCATGGCCAGACCCAGCCGCGCTGGAATTCGGGAAGCTGTGCCTTACCTACTTCAACCTGCCTTAGCATGTCGCGTAGCGGGCGTTTGTCGATGCTGAACGCCTCGTCGGCCACACAGCCTCCTTTGGGGCAGTGGTCGCGCCCGCGACCGAGATCCATGTCCTGTTCAACGCTACTAGCTGCATGGGCTGTTGAGCGCCGGGATGCGGAAGAATTCCCTGCCTGACGTGACTTGCGCTGCTTGGTGCGGCGGAGGCGGAATCCTTCCGCAAGACGTTGCAGGCAGTAGCCGGTCCCGCGACTGGGCCCCCTGCCCGAAACTCCTGTCGGAAAACACCTCACGCTCGCGGTGCCCATGGCTTCCCGCCTCGCCTGCTCATGCAGGTATACACAGCCCCGCACTAACCCGGGGAAAACGCATGAGCATCGACACAGAGCTACGACCACTGGCCTTGCGGGCTGCTCGGGCCGCGTGCGCTGGCCGGTAGCGGCGTGCGGAATTGACACCTGCGGAAACCGCGGAAACCGCCGTAGCGGCAAGGTACGCGATCCCTGCGACGGACCCGCCGCCCCGCCCCGTAGAGCAGTCGACAGACAGCTCACAGGGAGGGAAGCAGGACGTGGCAGGGCACAGGGGTAAGCGCGTCAGGGGTGCGGCGGCCGCCGTGGTGGCGATGGCGGCGCTCACCGCGTCGCAGGCGCCGGGGGCGGTGTCGGTGCGGGACTCCGTGCCGGCGGCCGGTCGGGCACCCGTCGAGGACGGACCGAGCGTGTCCGGCGACGCGCCGTACCGGACCGAGCTTCCGCCGCTGCGGACCGGGAAGGGCGCGGGCGGCCAGGCGATGGGGGAGGAGGTGGGCGGTGCGCTGCCTGCGAGCGTGTTCGCCGCCTACCGGCGGGCCGAGGACCGGCTCGCGCGTGAGGCACCCGAGTGCCGGCTGCGCTGGCAGCTGCTGGCGGCGATCGGGCAGGTGGAGTCGGGGCAGGCGCGCGGTGGCAGGGTGGCGTCGGACGGTACGACCTTGGCGCCGATCCTCGGGCCGCGGCTGGACGGCGTCGCCTTCGCGCTGATCCGGGACACCGACGGCGGCGCCCACGACGGGGACACGGCCTACGACCGCGCGGTCGGGCCGATGCAGTTCATCCCGTCGACCTGGGCCCGCTGGGGCGCCGACGGCAACGGCGACGGGCGTACGGATCCGAACAACGTCTTCGACGCGGCACTCGCCGCCGGACGGTATCTGTGTGCCGGTGGCCGGGACCTGTCCATTCCCGCCCAGCTGGACCGCGCGATCCTCGGCTACAACCACTCGGCGGCCTATCTGCGCACGGTCAGGGCCTGGTACGCGTACTTCCTGGAAGGGCATCGGGTCGTGCCGGACGGCTCTGCCGGGTTCCCCTCCGCCGGGTCCTCCTCCGTGCACCCGGAGCCGTCGCGGCCGGCGACCACGCCGAAGCCGTCGCCGACCCCCTCCGCCCGGCCGAGTGCCCCGCCGTCTGGTACCCCGTCGCCGGCTTCCCCGGCCCCGACCAGAACCCGCCCGGCCCCCGACCCCGAGAACCCGGACGAGCCACGACTCCCCGCCCCCGACCCGGACTTGGAGCTCCCTGCCTCCGACCTGCTGCCCAGCGGTGCCCCGCTCACCAGTAACAGCGCGGACTCGATGACCGTCTCCCCCTCCACAACCGCCGATACTGGGCGGTAATGTCGCCCCCCGCCGGACAGCACCAGACCGGTGGGCGAGCGCGAAGGGGCCCTCATGGCGACGGACATGCCTGCGGACATGCCCGCAGAGACACCTGCAGTGGTGACCGCTGCCGACGAGCGGTGGCGGCGTATGTGGAGCCACCGTGAGCACCTGCTCAAGGTGGCCCGGCGCAGGTCGATGAGTACGGAGGACGCCGAGGACGCGGTGCACGAGGCGATGCTGCGCGCCGCCGAGCGGCCCGACCTGGACGAGGAGCGGCTCGCGGCCTGGCTGACGACGGTGACGATGCGGCTGTGCGTCGACCGCTACCGGCAGGTGAACCGCGAGGCCGAGGTGCGGACCAGCCCGACGCTCATCGCCCCCGGCCCGGTGCCCGTCGAGGAGGCCGTGTGCGACCGGGCCGAGGCGAAGTGGCTGGCGGTGCGCAGTGGTGAGCTGCCCGCGCGGCAGGCCGAGGCGCTGCGGCTGAAGTCGGAGGACCTGGACGTCGGCCAGGTCGCCGTCCGGATGGGGCTGAGCTACCGGACCGTCGAGTCGTTGCTGGCCCGGGCCCGGCGGACGCTGCGGCAGTCGCTCGCCGCCACGCTCGGGTTCGCGCTGTTCCTGATCGGCTGGGGACGGCCGCGCGGAGTCGGCAGGGCGCAGGCCGTGGCGGTCGCCTCGACGGCGGCGTCCCTGGCGGTGGCGGGGTTCGTGCTGCCGTACGCCCTCGATGGCGGTGGGGGCGGGGGAGGCGGGGGCGGTACGACGCCTCGGCCTGTGGCCGCCTCACCGGACGCGGAGACGTTGCGGCCGGACGGCGGTGGCGGGGGCCGTACGCCTCGGGGGAATGAGCCCACGGCTGCGGCCGCCGAGCGAGGAGCGGCCGAGTCCGCCGCCGCCGAATCGTTCCTCCCGTTGTCCGTGCCGTCGCTGCCGGACGCCCCCATCATTCCCGATGTTCCAGACGTTCCGCGCGTTCCTGATGTCCCGGTGTCGTCGCTGCCCTCGCTGTCCGCGCCGGAAGTCCCGCAGGTGCCCGACGTCCCCGAGCCCGACGTTCCCGACCTGCCGGTGGAGACCTCCGCCGTGCCGACCGACACGGCGGTCCCCGAGATTCCGGAGGTTCCCGCCACACCATCCCCCTCCCTCCCAGAGCCCACCGAGCTCCTCCTCCCGTAGCGCCCGGAAACCCACTCCCGTACCCACCCGGAAACCCACCCGGAAACCCGCCCGAAAACCCGCCCGAAAAAAATCCGCCCCCCGAGCGACGGACCCCCCACCCCTCCCCGTAGAGCAGATGTCAGAGCTGCTGGAGCTGCTCCACGGGCTGAAGGGCGGACCGTATGGGTGTCGAGATCTGTGTGGAAGGGCTGACCAAGTCCTTCGGTCACCAGGTCATCTGGCAGGACGTCTCGCTGACGCTGCCTGCCGGGGAGGTCTCGGTCATGCTCGGCCCCTCCGGTACGGGCAAGTCGGTGTTCCTCAAGACGCTCGTCGGCCTGCTGAAGCCGGAGCGCGGGTCCATCACGATCCAGGGCCGGGACATCACCAAGCTCCGCGAGCACGACCTGTACGAGGTGCGCAAGCTCTTCGGCGTGCTGTTCCAGGACGGTGCGCTGTTCGGCTCGATGAACCTGTACGACAACATCGCCTTTCCGCTGCGCGAGCACACCCGTAAGTCCGAGAGCGACATCCGGCGCATCGTGCTGGAGAAGATGGACATGGTCGGGCTGATCGGGGCGGAGGGGAAGCTGCCCGGTGAGATCTCCGGCGGTATGCGGAAGCGGTCCGGGCTGGCCCGGGCCCTCGTCCTCGACCCCGAGATCATCCTCTTCGACGAGCCCGACTCGGGTCTCGACCCGGTCCGTGTGGCCTACCTCAACCAGCTCATCGTCGACCTCAACGCGCAGATCGACGCGACCTTCCTGATCGTCACGCACGACATCGCCTCGGCCCGCCAGGTGCCCGACAACATCGGGCTGCTGTTCCGCCGCGAGCTGGTGATGTTCGGGCCGCGGGAGAAGCTGCTGGCCAGCGACGAGCCCGTCGTACGGCAGTTCCTGAACGGCCGGATGCAGGGCCCGATCGGCATGGCGGAGGAGAAGGACGCGGCGCAGGTCGAGCAGGAGCTCGCGCAGATCGACGACAGCGGGGGCGTTCACGAGCCGCCGGCTCCACGCCTGCTGCCGGGGCCGGGCATCACCCGGCCACCCCGCTGGGAGGCCATCGCCCGGCGCGAGGCCGCGCTGCACCAGAAGGCGGTGGCCGGCGCATGAGTCTGTCTCCAACCGGAGCCCTGCGGCACTCGGGCAGCCTCTTCGCGATGGCGCTGGACGTCGTCCGCACGATCCCCCGACGGCCTTTCCAGGCGCGGGAGTTCATCCAGCAGACGTGGTTCGTCGCGAGCGTCACCATCCTGCCGACGGCCCTGGTGTCGATCCCCTTCGGAGCGGTGATCGCGCTGCAGATCGGCAGCCTGACACGGCAGCTCGGCGCCCAGTCCTTCTCGGGCGCCGCCTCCGTGCTCGCCGTGCTGCGCGAGGCCTCGCCGATCGTCACCGCGCTGCTGATCGCGGGCGCCGGCGGCACGGCGATCTGCGCCGACCTCGGGGCGCGGAAGATCCGCGACGAGATCGACGCGATGCAGGTGCTGGGCATCGACCCCATCCACCGGCTGGTCGTCCCGCGCGTGCTGGCGTCGATGCTGGTGGCGGTGCTGCTGAACGGCCTGGTGTCGGTGGTCGGGGTGGCGGGCGGCTACTTCTTCAACGTCGTTCTCCAGAACGGCACCCCGGGTGCCTACCTGGCCTCCTTCACCACCCTCGCCCAGCTCTCCGACCTGTGGGCGGCCGAGGTCAAGGCGCTCGTCTTCGGCGCGATCGCCGGGATCGTCGCCTCCTACAAGGGCCTGACCGCGAAGGGCGGGCCCAAGGGTGTGGGCGACGCGGTGAACCAGTCGGTGGTGATCACCTTCATGTTGCTGTTCGTGACCAACTTCGTGATGACCGCCGTGTACTTCCAAGTCGTTCCGCAGAGGGGATGAGGCATGGCGCTGCTGAATCGTCTGGAGGAGCTGGGCGCCCAACTCTCCTTCTACGGCCGCTCGCTGGCCTGGACCGGCCGCACCCTGCGCCGCTACAAGAAGGAGATCCTGCGGCTGCTGGCCGAGGTGAGCTTCGGCCGGGGCGCTCTCGCCGTCGTGGGCGGCACGGTCGGCGTCATCGCCTTCCTGTCGTTCTTCACCGGCACGGAGGTCGGGCTGCAGGGATACGCGGCCCTGAACCAGCTCGGCACCTCCAACTTCGTCGCCTTCCTCTCGGCGTACTTCAACACCCGGGAGATCGCCCCGCTGGTGGCCGGGCTCGCGCTCTCCGCGACCGTCGGCGCCGGGTTCACCGCCCAGCTCGGCGCGATGCGGATCAGCGAGGAGACCGACGCGCTGGAGGTCATGGGCGTGCCCTCGCTGCCGTTCCTCGTGACGACGCGGATGATCGCCGGGTTCGTGGCCGTCGTCCCGCTGTACGTGATCGGCCTGCTGTCCTCGTACCTGGCCGCCCGCACCATCACCACCGGCTATTACGGACAGTCGACGGGCACCTACGACCACTACTTCCAGCAGTACCTGCCACCGGTGGACGTGCTGTGGTCCTTCGGCAAGGTGCTGGTCTTCGCCGTGCTGATCATCCTCGTGCACTGCTTCTACGGCTACTACGCGAGCGGCGGCCCGGCGGGCGTCGGCGTCGCGGTGGGCCGCGCGGTGCGGACCTCGATCGTGGCGATCAACGTCCTGGACTTCTTCCTGTCGCTGGCGATCTGGGGCGCCAGCACGACCGTACGGATCGCGGGGTGAGCCGCCGTATGAAGGTGCTGAGACTGCGGTTGTACGGCGTCGTCTTCATCGCCGTGCTCGCGCTGCTGCTGTCCCTGTCCGTCGCCGTCTACCGGCAGGCGTTCACGCCGGTCGTGCGGATCACGCTGGAGGCCGACAGCCTCGGCAACCAGCTCGATCCGCGCGCCGACGTCAAGCTGCGCGGGCTGCTGGTCGGCGAGGTGCGCGAGGTGCGGGCCGACGGGACGAAGGCGACGCTCGACATCGCGCTCAAGCCGGAGCACGTCACCCACATCCCGTCCGACGTGCACGCGCGCCTGCTGCCCAAGACGCTGTTCGGCGAGAAGTACGTCGACCTGGTCGCACCGCGCGGCTCCTCGGCCCGGCCCATCCGCGCCGGTGACGTCATCACCCAGGACCGCACCCGCGTCGGCATCGAGGTCCAGCAGCTGATGAACGACCTGCTGCCCCTGCTGCGGACCGTGCAGCCCGGCAAGCTCAACGCCACGCTCTCCGCGTTCGCCACCGCCCTCGAAGGCCGCGGCGACCGGATCGGCGACAACCTCACGCGAGTGGAGGCCTACCTGCGCCGCCTCAATCCGCACCTGCCGTCCTTGAAAGAGGACATCGCACGCTTCGCCGACGTCGCCGAGGTCTACGGCGACGCCGCGCCCGACCTGATGGAGATCCTGCGCAACACCGTCACCACCAGCCGCACGATCGTCGAGGAGAAGGACCGGCTGGCGGCGGCGCTGAAGTCCACGGCCACCGTCGCGGGCACCGCCGACGACTTCCTCGACACCAACGGCGACCGGCTGATCACCCTCGGCCGGGTCTCCCGCCCCACGCTGGAGCTGTTCGCCCGCTACTCCCCGCAGTACCCCTGTCTGCTGGCCGGCCTGGTCCGGCAGGAGAAGGCGTCCGAGGAGGCGTTCCGGGGCGGCAAGATGCACATCACGCTGGAAGTCGTACGGCCGCAGGGCGCGTACGAACCGGGTGAGGAACCGCGCTACGGCGAGCGGTCGGGCCCCAACTGCCGTGATCTGCCGCATCCTCCGGTGCCGGCGCCCGGCGCTCACCTCAACGACGGTTCCAAGAAGCCGGGTTCGGCCCCGGGCGGCCCGCTCGGCGTCTCCGCCACCCGCGCCGAGCAGCGGGCCGTCGGCTCGCTCGTGGCGCCGGCGCTGGGCGTGCCCGCGGACGAGGTGCCGCCGGTCGCGACGCTGCTGTTCGGGCCGATGGCGCGCGGGACGGCGGTGAGTGTCGCATGAGCACCACGAGCGCCCGGCAGACCGCCGCAAGTGCCCGGCAGACCGCCGCCCCGCTGATCAAGTTCAGTCTCTTCGCGCTCGTGACGGTGGTGGCGACGGCCCTGCTCGCCGCCACCATCGTGAACATCTCCTTCACCCCCGAGCACGAGTACCGCGCGGTCTTCAGCGACGTCACCGGCCTGGAGGAGGGCGACGACATCCGGGTGGCCGGAGTGCGGGTCGGCGAGGTCGCGGGCATCCGGATCAAGGACCGGACGCTGGCCGAGGTCACCTTCACGGTCAGCCAGGACCGGCCGCTGCTCACCAGCACCGGCGCCGTCATCCGCTACCGCAACCTGGTCGGTCAGCGCTACGTCGCGCTGACCGAGGGCGCGGGCGACGGCACTCGGCTGCGCCCCGGCGGCACGATCCCGCTCGCGCGCACCCAGCCCGCCCTCGACCTGAACGCGCTGCTGAACGGCTTCAAGCCGCTGTTCGCCGCGCTCAGCCCGAAGGACGTCAACCAGCTCGCCACCGAGATCATCAAGACCCTCCAGGGCGAGGGCGGCACCGTCAACAGCCTGCTGACGCACACGGCGTCGCTCACTACGACGCTGGCCGGCCGCGACAAGCTGATCGGCTCGGTGATCGACAACCTCAACACCGTGCTGAAGACGCTCGACAAGCGCGGCGCCCGCTTCTCCGGACTGCTCAAGCAACTGCGCCGGGTCATCTCCGGCCTGTCCGCCGACCGCAAGCCCATCGGGGAGTCGCTGGTGAGCATCGGCGATCTGACGGAGGCCACCTCGGGCCTGCTGAAGGACGCGCGTCCGCCGCTGAAGGACGACATCGCGGAACTGACCGACCTCACCGGGACGCTGAACGACAACGAGAAGACCGTGGAGGGCGTGCTGAAGAGGCTGCCGAACAAGCTCAACGAGCTGACGGGGACGGCGTCCTACGGCTCGTGGTTCAACTTCTACCTGTGCGACTTCGACGGCCGGATCGTGCTGCCGAAGACGAAGCAGGTGCTCACGCCCGAGATGTACGTGGCGAGGGCGAGGTGTGGGGCATGAGCCGCAAGCGCCGCCCGGAGCCGCTGGTCAAGGTGCGGGTGGAACCGCCGAAGCTGCCGAAGATACGGCTCCTGCCCCGCCGCACGCCGCGTCCGCAGCCGCTGGTCAAGGTCCGCATCGACCCGCCGAAGCTGCCGAGGATGCGACTCCGGCGCCCCCGCCTCGGCCCCTTCCGCGAGCGCAACCCCGTCGTCATCGGCGCCGTCGGACTCACCGTCCTCGCGCTGCTGACCGCGGCCGCGTTCAACGCCGACCGCCTGCCGGTGATCGGCGACGGCGAGACGTACAGCGCCGCCTTCGCGGAGGCGGGCGGTCTCAAGCCGGGCGACGAGGTGCGGATCGCCGGGGTCAAGGTCGGCAAGGTCGAGGAGGTCGACCTGGACGGCGACCACGTCAAGGTCACCTTCAAGATCAAGGACGAGCCGGCGTTCGGCACCGAGACGGGCGCGTCGATCCGGGTCAAGACGATCCTCGGCGCGAAGTACCTCGCCCTGCACCCCAAGGGACGGGGCCGGCTGGAGCCCGGCAGCGAGATCCCGCTGGAGCGGACCGTCCCCGCGTACGACGTCGTGCAGGCGTTCAGCGACCTCACCACCACGACGGAGAAGGTCGACACCGAACAGCTGGCCAAGGCCCTGGACACCATCTCCACGACCTTCGAGGACTCACCCGAAGAGGTACGGGCGTCCATCAAGGGCCTGTCGAAGATCTCCCGGACGGTGGCCTCGCGCGACAAGGCCCTCACCGAGCTCCTCGACCACGCGAACGGCGTGACGGGCGTACTCGCCGACCGGTCGGGCGACTTCACCGCCCTGGTCGAGGACGGCGACAAGCTGTTCAAGGAGATCAACAAGCGGCGCGCGGCGATCCACAAGCTGCTGAAGACCTCCGCCGCGCTCGGCATCCAGCTCTCCGGCCTGGTCCAGGACAACGAGAAGGAGATCGGGCCCGCGCTCAAGGGCCTCAACACCGTGGTGAAGATGCTCGAACGCAACCAAGCCGGCCTGGAACGGAGCATCAAGCTCCTGGCCCCCTACGTACGGGTCTTCACCAACACCCTCGGCAACGGCCGCTGGTTCGACTCCTACGTCCAGAACCTGGTCGCCGCCCCTGTGGTGCCGCGGACGCGGACGGGAGGCGCGCAGTGAGCAACCGTCGGACGAAGCCCCTGGCCCTGCTGACCGCCCTGGCCCTGGTCGCCGCACTCACCTACGTCCTGTGGCCGCGGACCGAACCGGCCCGCGTCACGGCGTACTTCCCCCGCACCGTCGGCATCTACCCCGGCTCGGACGTCCGCGTGCTGGGCGTACGGATCGGCGAGGTCAAGAAGATCACGCCGGAGGGCGGCCGGGTGCGGGTGGAGCTGGAGTACGACGCGGACCGCAAGGTCCCGGCGGACGCGCAGGCCGCCATCATCAACTCCTCTGTGGTCAGCGACCGTTACGTGCAGCTGCTGCCGGTGTACCGGAGCGGTCCGGTGCTGCGGGACGGGGACGAGATCCCCGAATCGCGTACGGCCGTACCGGTCGAACTGGACCGCGTCTTCGACAGCCTGCACACCACGGCCGAGGCGCTCGGCCCCGAGGGCGCCAACAAGGACGGCGCCTTGTCACGGCTGCTCGGCGTCAGCGCCGACAACCTCGACGGCCAGGGGAAGAACCTCCACCGGACGGTCAAGGACCTCTCGGAGGCGGTCACGACTCTCTCCGACGGCCGCACGGACCTGTTCGGCACGGTCCGCAACCTCCAGGTGTTCACGGCGGCGCTGGCGGCGGACGACAAGAGCGTGCGGTCGTTCAACAGCAGCCTTGCCAAGGTCGCCGAGCAACTCGCGGGCGAGCGCAAGGACCTGGCGGCGGCGCTGAAACACCTCGGCACGGCTCTCGGTGACGTGTCCGCCTTCGTGAAGAAGAACAAGAAGTCCCTGACCTCGAACGTGGAGGGCCTGAGCAAGGTGACCAAGGTGCTCGTCACCCAACGGGCGGCGCTGGAGGAGCTGCTGGAGGTCGCGCCGACGGGCATGTCGAACCTGAACAACGCCTACAACCCCTCCGCCGGCACCCTCGACACCCGCAACAACCCCGACCATCCGCAGGATCCGGCCTCCCTGCTGTGCTCGATCCTGAAGACGACCGGGGAGAAGACCGACTGCAAGGACCTGAGGGACCTCTTCGACTCTCTGCCCGAAGTGCCCGCAGTTCCCGAAGTGCCGGGGGGCACCGCGGTCACCGGCACGGTCGACCGCACCCTCGGCGGAATCCTGGGGGCACGCGCATGAGGCCACCGCGCATGAGGCCATCGCGCATGAGGCCACCGAGCAAGGGCGGGGCCGTCGCCTGGGCGGCCGTCGGGACGCTGCTGCTGTCCGGCTGCGAGTTCAACGGCTGGTACGACGTCCCGCTCCCCGGCGGAGCCGCCGCCGACGGCCGCGCCTACCACGTCACCGTCGAGTTCCGCGACGTCCTCGACCTGGTCCCGCAGTCGGCGGTCAAGGTCGACAACGTCACCGTGGGCGCGGTGGAGAAGGTGGAGCTGGAGGGCTGGCACGCGCGGGTCCGCCTCCGGGTCGCCGACTCGGTGAAGCTGCCCGCCAACGCCGTCGCCGGGCTGCGGCAGACCAGCATGCTCGGCGAGAAGTACGTGGCGCTGGCCGAGCCGCCGGAAGGCACGCCGGTCGGCCGGCTCCGCGACGGTGACGTGATCCCCCTGTCCCGCAGCGGCCGCAACCCGGAGGTCGAGGAGGTGCTGTCCGCGCTGTCCGCCCTCCTCAACGGCGGCGGCGTGGCCCAGCTCAAGACGATCACCACGGAGCTGAACAAGGCCCTGGAGGGCCGGGAGAACCGGGTCAAGTCCCTGCTCAAGGAGCTCGACACGTTCATCGGCGGTCTGGACGACCAGCGCCGGGACATCGTCCGCGCGCTGAAGGCCGTGGACCGGCTGGCCAAACGGCTGGGCAAGGAGAAGACGACGATCGCCGACGCCGTCGACGCGATGCCGCCCGCCCTGAAGGTCCTGGCCGACCAGCGCCGCGACCTGACGAGGATGCTCACCGCCCTGTCGAAGCTGGGCAAGACCGGCACCAAGGTGGTCAACGCCTCCCACGCGGACACGGTCGCCAACCTCAAGCGGCTGCGGCCGATCCTGCGACAGCTGAACAAGGCGGGCAGCGACCTGCCCAACTCCCTGGAGCTGCTGACGACGTACCCGTTCCCGCGCAACGTGGTGGACGCCATCAAGGGCGACTACGTCAACCTGCACATCACGGCGGACCTCGACCTGCCCGGGATCTACGGCAACCTGACGGACGAGCCGGGCGGCGGGAAGGGCGGGGACACGCGGATACCGGAGCTTCCCGAGGCGCCGGACCTGCCGGACGTACCGGATCTCCCGGAGGCACCGGATCTGCCGGACGTGCCGAAGCCCACCGCGCTGCCGAGCGGTCCGAGCGTGCCGTCGCGCCCGTCGGCCCCCTCGGGCGGCGACGACCCGCTGTGCCCGCCGGTCTGCACCGCCGACTACGGCTCCGGCGGCCACCGCACCCGGGGCGACTGGCCCGAGGGGATCGACCTCGAACTCGCCGAACTGATGCTGAAGGGGGTCCAGCCGTGATCACCCGTACGGTCAAGGCACAACTGATCGCCTTCGCCACCCTCACCGCTGTGGGGGTGTCGTACGTCGGCGCCGAGTACACGGGCCTGGTGGACGAGGTCCTGGACCGCGGCTACACCGTGCGGGCCGACTTCGCCGACTCCGGGGGCGTCTTCCCCGGCGCCGAGGTCACCTACCGCGGGGTGCCGGTGGGCAAGGTCGGCGCCCTGCGCCTGACCGGCCCCGACGGCGTCTCGGTCACGCTCGACATCGAGGACGGGGCGCCGCGCATCCCGGCGGACGCGCTGGCCGTGGTGGCGAACCGTTCGGCGGTGGGCGAGCAGTACGTCGACCTCCAGCCGCGCACCTCCCGCGGGCCGTACCTGCTGGACGGCAGCACGATTCCGCGCGAGAGCACGCGGGTGCCGCTGTCGACGACGGACATGGTCCTCAGCCTGGACCGCCTGGTGAACTCGGTCGGCAAGGACGACCTGGGCGTCACGGTCGACGAGTTGGGCCAGGCGTTCGCCGGTACCGGCCCGAACCTGAGCCGCCTGGTGGACTCGGGCAACACCCTGGTCGAGTCGGCGTCCGAGGCGCTGCCGGAGACGATCGCCCTGATCGAGGACTCACGCAAGGTCCTCAAGACACAGGCCGACCAGGGCTCGTCGATCAAGTCGTTCGCGCGCGATCTGGCGGCGCTCTCGGCCCAGTTGAAGGCGAGCGACGGGGACCTGCGCAAGCTGATCGGCAACGCGCGGCCGGCGGGGCAGGAGCTGAACTCGCTGCTCAAGTCGACCGGGCCGCAGCTGTCGGTCCTGCTGGCCAACCTGATCAGCGGCGGCCAGGTCACGCTGGCCCGCCTCCCCGGCGTCGAGCAGGCCCTGGTCACCTTCCCGTTGATGGTCGAGGGCAGCTACACGGTCGTCCCGGGCGACGGCACCACCCACTTCGGCTTGGTGTTGAACGCCGACGACCCGCCGGCCTGCACCCAGGGCTACGGCACGGCACGCCGCGACCCCGCGGACACCAGCACACGCGAGGCGAACACCGGCGCCCGCTGCACGCTCCCGCGCGGCAGCCAGTCGTCGGTACGGGGTGCGCAGAACGCCCCGGGCGCGTCGACCCCCGGCGGCGGCGCGAACCAGGCGGCGTACGTCACCCCGTACGACCCGGAGACCGGTACCACCACCGGCCCGGACGGAAGCAACGTCGAGATCGGCTCGACGGGCGGCCAGCAGGCCGTGTTCGGAAAGGAGTCGTGGCAATGGCTGCTCGTTGGCCCCGTGGCCTGAGGCCGGTGCGCCCCGGAGTGATGACGGCAGGGCTCGTCACGGCGACCGTCGTCACCACGGCACTGTCACTCTGGCTGGCCTTCGGCCTCTACCAGCAGCGCGAGGCGGACCAGCGACGCCAGGGCATCCTGGCCGCCGCCCGCCAGTCGGCGCTGAACTTCACCTCCCTCGACTACCGGCACTACGACCGCGACAGCGCGAACGTACTGGCGGGCGCGACCGGCGAGTTCAAGAAGCAGTTCACCGCGCAGACGGACCAGCTGACGAAGCTGGTGGCCCAGAACCAGTCCGTGTCGCAGGGCCAGGTCCTGGAGGCGGGCATCGTCCGCTCCGACGAGGACTCGGCCCGAGTGCTGGTGGTCGCCGACAGCAAGGTGAGCAACACCGCCGCGCCCGAGGGGGAGGCGCGCACGTACCGGCTCCAGCTCGACCTCGTGCACAAGGACGGCCGCTGGCTGACGTCCGACGTCGAGTTCGTCGGCTGACCCGCGGGCCGATCCGCCGACCGACAGGCACCGACAAGCACCGACAAGCACCGACGAGGAGCACGAGGAGTACCACCATGCCGAAGACGACCACCCGTCGCACGATGACGGCGGCCGCCCGCGCCGCGGCGAAGCGCGCGGAGCGCGGCCACCGTGAGGCGGGCACTGCGGCGGCCGGCGACGAGGAGTCCCCGCGCCCGGCCGAGCGGCCCCGCGCCGGACGCACCGTCCTCGTCGAGGCCCCGAAGGACGGCTGGGACGACCCGCCGGAGCCGTCGCCGGAGTCGTTCGAGGAGGACGGGACTTTCGAGGAGGACGCGCCACAGGACCGGAGCGAGCCCGGCCCCGGCGGCCGTCGGAGGCTGCTCACCCTGGTCCTGGCCGTCCTGCTCGTCGCAGGTCTGGTCGCGCTCGCCGCCCTGGGATGGCAGTACCGCGACGGCCGTATGGCGGAGACGGCCCGGAGCGAGGCGCTCGCGGCCGCGCGAAAGGCGGCGCCGATCGTCCTGTCGTACGACTACCGCCGCCTGGACCAGGACTTCTCCAGGGCCCGTGCCCACCTGACCGGCGACTTCCGCGACGAGTACGGCAAGACCACGAAGACCGTGGTCGCCCCCACGGCCGAGAAGTACCACGGCGTGGTGAAGGCCACGGTCGCCGCCCCCGGCTCCGGCGGCACCCCGGCCGCCTCCGTCGTCTCGGCCTCCCCCGACAAGGTCGTGGTGCTGCTCTTCGTCAACCAGGTCACCGAGAGCACCCAGGTCTCGGGGGCCCGAGTGGACCAGAACCGGGTGCGGATGACGATGGACCGCACGGGCGACGGGTGGAAGGTGAGCGCGGTGGACGCGCTGTGAAGGCGGCTCCGTCTCGGATCAGCCCGCCGCCGTGGCCAGTGACCGCTCCCGCACCCCCTCCAGATGCCGCCCGAACACCTCCCGCGCCTCAGGCGTCAGCGTCCGCAGCGCCATCAGTGCCGTGATGGCGACGTCGCACAGCTCCGCCTGCACGTCGTCCCACGTGTGCGTCACGCCCTTGCGCGGGTTCTGGCCGGTCGCGCCGATGACCGCCTCGGAGACCTCGCCGACCTCCTCGGACAGTTTCAGGATGCGCAGGAGCACGCCCTCGCGGCCCTCGACCGGGCGGTGGGTGTCGAGCCACTCGGACAGGGCGTCGATGGTGGCCCACAGGTCGGGCACGGGCGGCGTGTGATCACTCATGGGCGGCAGCCTGCCACGAGGGTCTGACAGTGCCCCCTGCCGCTGCTACTCCAGGTACTCCTCCTCGAACAGCGCGTCCTGCTCGCCCTCCTTCTCCTTCCGCAGCCGCCGGGCCCGCGCCCCCACGATCAGCGCCGTCCCCGCCGCCGTCGCCGCGAACGCCGCCGGGATCATCCAGCCCCGGTTCACGGCGTGCCCGAGCGCGTGGTCCAGAGAGAGCCGGCCCGGGCCGGTGACGGCGAGGCCCGCGGCGGTGAGGCCCAGTGTCGCCGCGTACTCGTAGCCGCCGCTCTGGTTGAAGAAGCCGTTCGGGGTGTGCACCGCCGCCGCGCCCGCCATCGCACCGGCCGCCGCGGCCCCGGCCGCCGGTGTGGCGAGGCCCAGGGCCAGCAGGGTGCCGCCGCCGGTCTCGGCGAGGCCCGCCGCCGTCGCGCTCGCCTTGCCGGGGGCGTAGCCGACGGACTCCATGAACTGGCCGGTCCCCTCGATGCCGTGCCCGCCGAACCAGCCGAACAGCTTCTGCGTGCCGTGCGCGGCGAGCACACCGCCCGTCCCCAGCCGGAGCAGCAGCAGGCCCAGATCACGTCGGTCGTAACGCCTCACGTCGTCTCCCGGAGCAGACAGCAGGAACAGAACACTCCCCGTCGCGTTTCCACCGTCGCACCCCTGACACCCCCCGACACCCGGCGGACTCTCCCGGGACGCCGTTCGGGTGGCACCGGTGGCGTGGTCCGGTGGCCGGTACGAGGCTGACTGGCATGACGATTCAGACCACGCGTCTCAGCGACCCGGCCGTCCGCGCCTTCGTGACCGCCGTGAACAACCACGACCGCGAGGCCTTCATGGCACTTCTCGCGCCGGGCGCGACCATGGCGGACGACGGCTCCGACCGCGACCTCGCCGACTGGATCGACCGGGAGATCTTCTCCTCCCACGGCCACCTGGAGGTCGACAACGAGTCCAACGGCGGCCGCGCTCTCATCGCCCGCTACAGCAACGACACCTGGGGCGAGATGCGCACCCGGTGGAGCTTCACCGTGGACGACGACGGCAGGATCTCCCGCTTCGAGACCGGCCAGGCCTGAAAACCGCACCCCGCCGGGGCTTGTGTTCGCGTGCGCTCCAACTCCTAGCCTCCCGGTCATGGAAACCACACGGCCGCTCGGACGCAGCGGCATCGAGGTGAGCGCCCTCGGCTTCGGCTGCTGGGCGATCGGCGGGGAATGGCAGGACACGGACGGGCAGCCGCTCGGCTGGGGCAAGGTCGACGACGAGGAGTCGGTGCGGGCGGTGCGGCGCGCCCTCGACCTGGGCGTCACCTTCTTCGACACCGCCGACACCTACGGCGCCGGACACAGCGAACGCGTGCTCGGCCGGGCCCTCGGCAAGCGCAGGGCCGAGACGGTCGTCGCCACCAAGTGGGGCAACGTGTTCGACGAGGACACCCGGACCCGCACCGGCGGCGACGCCTCCCCGGCCCACCTGCGCCGCGCCCTGACCGCGTCCCTGGACCGGCTCGGCACCGACTACGTCGATCTCTACCAGTTCCACCTCTCCGACGCTGACACCGAGCAGGCCGCCGTGCTCCGGGACGCGTGCGAGGAGTTGGTCAGCGAAGGGCTGATACGGGCGTACGCGTGGAGCACCGACGACCCGGCACGCGCCGCCGTGTTCGCCGAGGGGCCGCACTGCGCCGCCGTCCAGCACACGCTCAACGTCCTCCAGGACGCGCCCGCGATGATCCGGCTGTGCGAGGAGGCGGGCCTGGCGAGCATCAACCGCAGTCCGCTCGCCATGGGGCTGCTCACCGGGAAACGCCGGGCCCGGCAGCCGTTGGAGGCCGGTGACATCCGCAGCAGGCCCCCGGCCTGGCTCCAGGGGTTCGGTGACGGGTCCGGCGCCGACCCGGAGTGGCTCGCCCGGATCGACGCCGTCAGGGACGTCCTCACCAGTGAGGGCCGCACGCTCGGCCAGGGCGCCCTGGCCTGGTTGTGGGCGCGCAGCCCGCGCACGGTTCCCATCCCGGGCTTCCGTTCGGTCGCCCAGGCGGAGGAGAACGCGGCGGCGCTGGAGAAGGGGGCACTGACCGGCGCGCAGCTGGCCGAGGTCGACCGGCTGCTCGGGCGGTGAACGCCGCGGCTGCTTGGACGGTGACCGCCCGGCGCCGGGCGGTGTCCGGGCTCATGCCGAGCAGCGTGACCCTTGCGGGACCTTGGGGGAGTCTTTGGACGTTCCGTGCACGCCGAAGGGGTTTCGCTTCGTAACGTCGCGGGATGTGCGACTCCGCCCGGCTGTCCAGACGTTCCGTGCTCGCCCTGGCCGTGGCCGCCCCGGTGGCCGCCGCCGCACCGGCCCGGGCCTCCGGGCCCGTGCTCGGCGGCGACCGCCTCGGCGCCGACGCGGTGCAGACGGGCAGCACCACCGGACTGCCCGCTGGGCTCACCGCCCGGTCCTGGCTGGTCGCCGACCAGGACAGCGGCGAGGTGCTGGCCGCATACCGGGTCCACCGGCGGCTGCCGCCCGCGTCCACGCTGAAGATGCTGTTCGCCGACACGGTGCTCGACCGGTTCCCGCCCGGCGCTCGGCACACCGTCACCGCCGCCGACCTCGCCGGCATACCGGCGGGCTCCAGCCTCGTCGGCATCCGGCCCGGGACCACGTACACCGTCGGCCGGCTCTGGCAGGGCGTCTTCCTGCGCTCGGGGAACGACGCCGTGCACGTCCTGGCCCATATGAACGGCGGTGTGGCGAGGACCGTCGCCGGCATGCGGGCCAAGGCGCGGGAACTCCAGGCCCTGGACACGCACGTGGTCAGCCCGGACGGCTTCGACCACCCGGGGCAGCTGTCCTCGGCGTACGACCTGACGCTCTTCGCCCGGTACGGACTGCGGAACCCCGGCTTCCGCGCCTACTGCCGTACGAGGACGGCCGACTTCCCGGCCGGGGGCGGGAAGACGTTCCAGATCCAGAACACCGACCGGCTGCTGGGCGGGGCGTGGGGCCTTCGGGCGTATCCGGGGCTGATCGGTGTGAAGAACGGCTACACGACCCAGGCCGGCAACACCTTCACCGGCGCCGCCACACGGGCCGGGCGCACCCTGCTCGTCACCGTCATGCACCCCGCCGACCGCGCCGACGCCGTCTACGAGGAGGCCGCCGCCCTGCTCGACTGGGGTTTCGCGCAACGTGCGTCGGCACGGGCGGTGGGCACGCTGGTCGAGCCGGTGAGCGCGGGGCGCGGGGCGGAGCCGTCACCCGGGCGAGGGACCACGGCCGCCGGTACGGTCACGCACGGACCCTCGGCGGGGCGGCTGGTGGAAGGCGCCGGCACCGCGGTCGCGCTCCTGGCGGGCGGTGCCTGGGCGCTGCGCCGGCGCGGGGCGCGTCGGCCCGCGAAGGGACGGCACCGCGAATAACGCCCACCGGCCGCACGGCACCCCGCCCTTGACGTTTGCGGCAGTCGTTCCACACGCACCGGTGCGTACCCCGCGGTCCCACGCGGGGTCCACCCCCACCCGGTGCCGTGGAACGACTGCCGCCGCCCCCCTGGATGTGGCCGACGGAAGCTCTCTGCTCCAACTGTGAAGCTTTCGTGTAGGAGATTTGAGCATAAGCGCCCGACCGGCCGCAATGGTGCGGACGTTGGTATTCCGTTTGTGCAGGTTGACGAGTCGACGAGTTGTCGAGTTGTCGAGTTGACGAAGCCCCGTCCCCGGATCAGCCGCGCCCGATGTACGGCATCGCCGTGGCCAGTACGGTCGCGAACTGCACATTCGCCTCCAGCGGCAGCTCCGCCATGTGCCGGACCGTGCGGGCCACGTCGGCGACGTCCATGACCGGTTCCGGGGCGACCTCCCCGTTCGCTTGCAGGGCTCCCGTCTGCATACGGGCCGTCATGTCGGTGGCCGCGTTGCCGATGTCGATCTGCCCGACGGCGATCCGGTACGGCCGCCCGTCCAGCGACAGCGACTTGGTCAGACCGGTCAGCGCGTGCTTGGTCGCGGTGTAGGCCACCGAGTGCGGACGCGGCGCGTGCGCGGAGATCGAGCCGTTGTTGATGATCCGCCCGCCCTGCGGCTCCTGCTCCTTCATCTGCCGGTACGCCGCCTGCGCGCACAGGAACGCCCCGTTGAGGTTGGTGTCCACCACGTGCCGCCACGCCTCGTAGGGCAGCTCCTCGACCGGCACGCCGCCGGGCCCGAACGTGCCCGCGTTGTTGAACAGCAGGTCGACCCGTCCGAAGCGCTCGACGGTGGCGGCGAACAGGGCGGCCACGTCCTCGGGCCGTGAGACGTCCGTCCGTACGGCGAGAGCCGCGCCCCCGGGCACCAGGGCCGCCGTCTCCTCCAGCGCCTCGGCCCGCCGTCCCGCCAGCGCCACCGACCAGCCGGCCCGGAGCAGTTCCACGGCGACCGCCCGGCCGATGCCGGAGCCCGCCCCGGTCACCACCGCGATCGCATTTTCCTTGGCATTCATGGGCCCGCAGCGTACGGGAGGGCCCGCCATGCGGAACTCACCCATCCGTCACGCGAGTGCTGTGTACGTGTCAACCAGGTGTCGTCCCCGGCCACTCCAATGCCCCCTGAGCCATTCGTCAGGGGAGGACCGGATGACACCCGCAGCACACCCGTCCCAGCACGCCCCCGAACTCCGCGCGGCAGCCCGGCACATCGGCCGCCGCCGCTTCCTCACCGCCACCGGCGCCGCCGCCGCGCTGGCCTTCGCGACCAACCTGCCGTCCCCGGGAGTCGCGGCCGCCGCCGAACTCGACGCCGCGCGGATCACCGAGAACCCGTTCACGCTGGGCGTCGCCTCCGGCGACCCGCTGCCCGGCTCGGTCATCCTGTGGACCCGCCTCGCACCCGCCCCGTTCCAGGCCGACAGCGGACTGCCCGCCGAACGCGTCACCGTCCACTGGGAGCTCGCCCACGACGAGCGGTTCCGCCGCATCGCCCGGCGCGGTACCGCCACCGCGCACCCCGAGTTCCACCACACCGTCCACGTCGAGGTGGGCCACCTGGACGCCGGACGCGTCTACTACTACCGCTTCCGCACCGGCCGTTGGGTCAGCCCGACCGGCCGCACCCGCACCGCCCCGGACCCCGGCAGCCGCGTCCCGGAACTCACCCTCGCCGCCGTCTCCTGCCAGGCCTACCACGACGGCTACTACACGCCGTACGCCCACCTCGCCGCCGACGACGTCGACCTCGTCCTCCACCTCGGCGACTACCTCTACGAGTACGCCGTCAACTCCGCCGGCGGCCAGCGCAACTACACCGACCGCACGCTGCCCGACCTCTTCAACCGCGAGACCCTGACCCTGGAGGACTACCGCCTGCGGTACGCCCTCTACAAGTCCGACGCCGACCTGAGCGCCGCGCACGCCGCGCACCCTTTCGTCGTCACCTGGGACGACCACGAGACCGAGAACAACTACGCCGACGGCATCCCCGAGAACAGCGTCCCGCCGGAGGAGTTCCTGCTGCGCCGCGCCGCCGCCTACCGCGCCTACTGGGAGAACCAGCCGCTGCGTCAGCCGCAGCGTCCCACCGGACCCGACATGCGGCTCTACCGCCGCCTGCACTGGGGCCGGCTGGCCCAGTTCGACGTCCTCGACACCCGCCAGTACCGCTCCGACCAGGCCTACGGCGACAAGGCGCACGTCCCCGGCCCCGAGTCCGACGACCCGGCGCGCACCATGACCGGGGCGACGCAGGAACGGTGGCTGCTCGACGGCTGGCGCTCCTCGCGGGCGCTGTGGAACGTCGTACCGCAGCAGGTCCTGTTCGCCCGGCGGCACATGGACGCCACCACCCCGTCGCGGGTGTCGATGGACGCCTGGGACGGCTACAGCGCCTCACGCCGGCGCGTCCTCGACGGGGCGAAGGCCGCCGGCGTCGAGAACCTGATGGTGCTCAGCGGCGACGTGCACGCGGCGTACGCCTTCGACATCAAGGACGACTTCGACGACCGGAACTCCGCGACGCTCGGCACCGAGATCGTGGCGACGTCGATCTCCAGCGGCCGGGACGGCGCCGACAAGCCCGCCACCTGGGACACCTACATGTCCGCCAATCCGCACCTGAAGTTCTTCAACGGGCGGCGCGGCTACGTCACGGTCGCCCTGGGACGGGAGTCGGCGCGGGCCGACTTCAAGACCGTGCCGTACGTGACCAGGCAGGGGGCGCCGGTCACGACGGCCGCGTCCTTCGTGACGGAGGTGGGGGAGCAGGGGCTCAAGCCGGTGTGAGCAGGGACTCAAGCCGGTGTGAGCAGGGGCTCAGGCCGGCGTGAGCTCGGCCGTGAGGTCCTCGTCCGGGGTCTCGCCCGGGTAGCGGACGCCGACGCGGTCCCGGATCGCGTCGAGCGTCCGCATCACGGCGAGCGTGCCGTCGAGGGGGACGAGCGGGGACTCGGTCTCACCGGCGCGCAGGGCACGCATCACCTCGGACGCCTCGTGACGGAGGCTGTTGCGGGGCCCGTCCGCCGGGTCGGCCGTGAACTCCTCGGGGTCACGGCCGTCCCGGTGCAGTACGAAGCGGTCCGGGAAGAAGAAGCCGTGCGGGATGTCGATACGGCCCTGTGAGCCGGTGACCGAGGCGGAGGTCGCCGTGCCGCCGACGATGGAGCAGTGCACCGAGCCGAGAGCGCCGCTCTCCCAGGAGAGCAGCGCTCCCGTCTGGAGATCGACGCCCTCGTCGGAGAGCACCGCTCTCGCTGCGACGTCCGACGGCTCCCCGAGCAGCAGCTGCGCGAACGACACCGGATACACGCCGAGATCGAGCAGCGCGCCCCCGCCCAGCTCCGGGTTCCGCAGCCGGTGCGAGGGCGGGAACGGCCCGGCCAGCCCGAAGTCCGCCTGCACGGTGCGCACTTCACCGATGGCACCGTCGTCGACCAGCGACTTCAGCCGCCGCACCAGCGGATTGCAGTACATCCACATCGCCTCCATCAGGAAGCGCCCGTGCTCCCGCGCCAGCGCGACGAGTTCCACCGCCTCGCGCACGTTCAGCGTGAACGGCTTCTCGCACAGCACGTTCTGCCCGGCCGCCAGACACAGACCGGCGGCGGTCCGGTGGGCCGTGTGTGGCGTGGCGACGTAGACGACATCGATGTCCTCGTCCCGGGCGAGCGCGTCCCAGTCGCCGTAGGCCCGCGGAATCCCGAACCGCTCCGCGAACGTCTTCGCCGACGCCTCCGACCGGGACGCCACCGCCACGACCTCCGCGTCCGGCAGGTCGATCAGATCCGCGGTGAACGCGCCCGCGATCCCCCCGGTCGCCAGGATGCCCCACCGCACCGTGTCCGCCGTCATTCCCGCCCCGCCTTCACCTCGTAACCCGAGCAGCCCGTACGAGCTGAGAGCATAGGTGGCGATCGACTCGAAAAGGGAGGGACTCATGCCCGAGGGTGGGGCGTCCATACCGAACACCGCACAGGGGGCCGCAGCCGGGACGGAGCGGCCCGACCTCACATCGCACCGCCGCACCGGGCTCCTGGTCACCTTCCTCCTCGGCAGCCTGACCGCCGTACCCCCGCTGGCGATGGACATGTACCTCCCGGCCCTGCCGGAGGTCACGCGCGCCCTGCACGCGCCCGCCGCGACCGTCCAGCTCACCCTCACCACTTGCCTGGCCGGCATGGCGCTCGGCCAACTGGTCGTCGGGCCGATGAGCGACCGCTGGGGACGCCGTCGCCCCCTCCTGGCCGGACTCGGCGTCTTCATCGTCGCCACCGTCCTGTGCGCGCTCGCGCCCACCGTCGAACTCCTCGTCGCCTTCCGGCTGGCCCAGGGCCTCGCGGGCGCCGCCGCGATCGTCATCGCCCGGGCCGTCGTCCGCGACCTGTACGACGGCATGGCCATGGCCCGCTTCTTCTCCACCCTCATGCTGATCTCCGGCGTCGCCCCGATCGTGGCGCCGCTCATCGGCGGGCAGGTCCTGCGCGTGACGGACTGGCGGGGCGTGTTCGTCGTCCTCACGGTCATCGGCATCCTGATCGGCGCCCTGGTCTGGACGAGGCTCCCCGAGACCCTGCCGCCCGCGCAGCGCCACAGCGGCGGCGTCGGCGAGGCCCTGCGCTCGATGCGCGGCCTGCTCGCCGACCGCTCCTTCGCCGGCTACACCCTCACCGGCGGCTTCGCCTTCGCCGCCCTCTTCGCCTACATCTCCGCGTCCCCCTTCGTCATCCAGGAGATCTACGGCGCCTCCCCGCAGACGTTCAGCCTGCTGTTCGGCGTCAACTCGGTCGGGCTGGTCCTCGTCGGCCAGATCAACGGCAAGATCCTGGTCGGCCGGGTCAGCCTGGACCGCGTCCTGGGGACCGGCCTGGCCATCGTCATCACGGCCGCGACCGCGCTGCTGCTGATGTCCCTGGGCGTGTTCGGCGAGGTCGGCCTCGTGCCCGTCGCCGTCGCGCTGTTCGTCCTGATGTCCGCGATGGGCATCACCCTGCCCAACACCCAGGCCCTCGCCCTGATGCGCACGAAGCACGCCGCCGGCTCGGCGTCCGCCCTGCTCGGCACGTCGTCGTTCCTCATCGGCGCGATCGCCTCCCCGCTCGTCGGCGTCGCCGGAGAGGACACGGCCGTCCCGATGGCCGTCGTCCAACTGGCCGCCGCTCTGGTGGCACTGGCCTGCTTCGTGGGAATGTGCCGACCTTGGAAGACGGACGGGAAGAGGGACGAGAATCCGGACGGGATCACGGCCGGGGAGACGGACGGGAAGGCGGACCGGAACACGGCCGGGGAAACGGACGGGAAGACGGACGGCAGGCGCGCGAGCGTGGAGGGAGCAGGGAGCTGAGCGCACCACGACTGCGCCACGGCACGCCGGAACGGGCCGGCCTCGACCCCGGGGAACTGCGTCACCTGGTCCGGGAGGTCCACGTCCTCACCACCGGGCAGCGCCCCTGGGCGCCGGGCGCGGTCCTGGTCGTCGGCCGCGGCCCGGTGATCGCGGTCGAGGAGGCGGCGGGCTGGGCCGTGCGGTACTCGGCCTACGACGAGGACACCGACACCGGTGTGGAACTGCCCGTCGAGGACCGGGTCCCGATGACCGTCGGCACGCCCTTCGACCTCGCGTCCCTGACCAAACTGTTCACAGCCGTGGCGACCGTGCAGCAGATCGAGCGTGGCACCCTGGGCATCGACGCGCGGGTGGGGGCGTACCTGCCCGACTTCACGGGGGCGGCCCGGCACGGCATCACCGTACGGCAGCTGCTCACCCACACCTCCGGGCTGCGGCCCGAACTCCCGCTGTACGACTGCACGGACGACGCCGAGCGGCTGGCCGTGCTGCAGGCGGAGGCACCGGTCGAGGCACCGGGCACGTACCGCTACTCCGACCTGAACATGCTGCTCCTCCAGCACCTCCTCGAACGCCTCACCGGCCGCACGCTCGACGTCCTCTTCCGGGACGGCATCACCCGGCCGCTGGGCATGACAGCGACGGAGTTCGGGCCGTGCCCCGGGGCGGCGGCGACGGAGGACCAGCGGCGGCCGTGGGCCAAGGCGGACCGGGGGATGCTGCGGGGCGAGGTGCACGACGAGAACGCCTGGGCGCTCGGGGGAGTAGCGGGCCACGCGGGCCTGTTCTCCACGGGCCGGGACCTCGCGGTCTTCTGCCGCACCCTCCTCGCCGGCGGCTCCCACGGACCCGCCCGCATCCTCGGCCCCGACTTCGTCGAACTCCTCTTCACCCCGCCCGGCCTGGGCTTCTCCCTCGACCAGCCGTGGTTCATGGGCGACCTGGCGGGCCGCGGCGCGGCAGGCCACACGGGCTTCACGGGCACGTCCCTCGTCCTCGACCCGGCGACGGACACGTTCCTGATCCTCCTCACCAACGCGGTCCATCCCCGCCGCCGCCATCCGGACAGCGCGCCGAGGGCGGCGGCGGGGTCGCGGGTGGCTCGGGCGGTGCGGGGGATGTGAGATGGGGGAGCACCTAGGGGAGAGACCTGATGCGGTGCTGCTCTGTGCTCATTACCGTCGGAGTCCGGAGCGGTGCTGACGGCATGAGGGAGACATTGCAGTTGTGGATGAGCCTGGGGTGTACGAAATCCGGATTCACGGATGCCTGAGCGTGCAGGAGGCTTTGGCGCTGCAGGAACCAGTCAAGCGTCTGCTGTGTCCGGACCCCGACCACGGGCCGCCCTGTGACGTGCCGTGGAGTTTCACCCTGGGTGACGACGAGCAGCCTGACGACGGCATCGAGGCCACGGTCCTCGTCTTGGGCGTCTATGCGTCAGGCACGCGGGCCGCCCAGGTGGCTGACCAGGTGCGCGGCGTTGCGGGTGAGGAACGACGAGTCACAGTGAGCGCGGCTGCTGCCGGGCAGTTCGAGGAGCTGGTGGAGCAGTATCGGATCGAACGCGCCGTCTGGCAGAGCTGACCGGCGGGGCGCTCGTCAGCAGCAACCCGGTGTTCGTTTCCGGTCACAGCACTAGGTGCCGCTTGACCGCAGTGCGAGATGTGCGGCTGGACGACACGGACGGCCTGCCCGGGCGCAGCGTTCTTCGAAGTCCGGAGGAAGCCAACTGCGGGTGAGTAAGCGCGGATGAGCCGGGAACGCGGTGACCGCGGCAAGGGCGAAAGCAAGCGGTGCCCACGTGTCTGTACTCGAACCGTCGTCTGGGAACCGCGGGTGTTGATGAAGCTCGTCTGGAACACGTCAGGTGCTGCGAGCTCTATCGAGCTCAACGCCCGCCAGTCGAGGTCAAGTTCGGCAGCATGAGCGAAATGGAGCCTCCGCAGCGTGAGGGTCAGTTCGCCAGCCCCGTCCGCTACCCAACGCGGCTGGGCGTCACGTGCTGCCTGACGACGACGGACGGAGTTGCCGATCGCAGAGCCCACCAACGAGCCGATCACAAAGCCAGGGCTGCCAAAGGCAGCGACATTGGTGTGGTTGTAGCTCCCGCTTCCAAGGGCTCTCCAGGTCAGGCGTTGTCCCGGCCCTACCGCGAGTGCATGATCGCCGTGCGTGAGTCGCGCGGTCGTGGCTAGCACCGGCCGGCGGGCCACTTGTCCTTCGAGGACATCGGCGAGGATGTCGCACGAGTGCCAGAGGTACTCGTCGAAGGGTGACCATAACGGTTCACCCGGGTTCTCTGGCGGCGGTGCAAAAGGGTTGGCCACTGCTGCTCCAGCCTCCCGTCAAGAGTCAAGGGCTACCGTTCGCGATCAAGCCTACTCAGGCTGTTCTTGGGGGGATCATGCACATTCGCACCACCGTGGCCGGGCTAGCGCTTGCCGGAGCGCTGCTGTCCGGCTGTAGCTCCACTGGCTCCAGCGACACCGTGTCGAGCGCATCGTCAAAGGGCACGAACTCCGAGGCTGCGGCCCCGGCGAAGAAGTCGGACCAACTGACGGCGCGGCAAGCCGTAGCCGCGCTGGAGAAGTCCATCCCGGAATTGAAGCTCGTCCAGGACTACACCGAGGCCAACGACCCGAACCACCTGCTCGGGCGGCCGGGCGGCTACACCAGCAAGGCCGCCTTCTCCGACAGTCGTGTCTCCTCCGCGGACGTCGAGGGCCTGGCCGAGGACGCAGTTGAGCGCGGCGGCAGCGTCGAGGTGTTCAAGACCTCCGATGAGGCAACGGCTCGGGCGAAGTACATCGAGACGATCGCCAAGTCCATGCCCGGCGCTACCGAGTACCACTACATCGCCGGCGGCATCCTCATCCGTGTATCGAACCTGCTGACACCCACCCAGGCAAAGGACTACGAGGCGGGGGCTGAGAGCCTCTGACGCGAGGTGCAAAACCCCCGCTGTCGGAGGTCCCATTGCCCCGCCACCAAGCGCATTGGAGGCGCTTCAAAGGTGAGGCTCAGATGGAGTTCTCGCGCATCCATGTCTGGGTCCGGTGCTCAACGAGTCCTGGCGTGCCCCGTCCCTCTCCTGAAGGGGTGCTCGCTGTCTCACGGGCCGACCGGTGCCTGCTCCTCGGGGAGCAGGTACCAGAACATGTGCCCGGCCAGAAAGCTGTCCAGCTCATGGGCGGCCGTGGACTCGGACGGCAGGTCGTCTGCGCGGGGTCGGTAGAGAGCGTTCAGTTCGTCCCGCAGTTGTGGGTCCAGCACGGGAGCCTGATAACGGTCGATGGTGCCTCGCAGAAACAGCCAGTCGAACAGTCGCACCGCTGGGCTACGCCCCGACTGGGGGCGCTCGGACACGTGCGCCTCCTGCCAGGAGCCGACGTAAAAGTAAGCCGCACCGGCCAGTGCTTCGATGAGGGCAGAGGTCGGGTCCTTGAGGTTCCAGTAGACCCGCGCGTCGGCCTCGGACAGGGGCTGTGGAATCGCAGCGAGCCACAGTCGGTAGTCGCTCATCGGCACAGCTTGCCACCCGCCGGCCCAACGACGCGGCGGTGGACGCCAGCTGCCGTGTACTGCCTCGCCGGGTGACCAGGGAACCGTTGCGGGCGCTTCGGGCGTTTTGGCTTCACGACAGGGGTGGTGTTTCTACGCTGGGTTCCTTCGGAGCCGCATCGAAGAGGGGGAGCAAGTGGGTGCTGAGGTTGTGCAGTTGGTGGAGCAGGCGAGTCCGTATCTGACGGCTGCGGTGGGGGCGTACGGAGTGGCGGTGCTGACGCGGGCGCAGGATGCTGCCGCTGATGCCACGGTGGGTCTCGGGCAGCGAATTCTCCAACTGGTCTGGAGGAACGGTGACGAGTCGGGCCGGGCCGAGCTGGAGCGCGTGGTGGACGAGGCCGCCGACGAACAGGACGACACCTACTCCGCAGCGGTGCTGAGCAGGCTCCTCAGGCGCGCGTTGCAGGACGACCCCGGACTGCGGGAGGAGTTGTCGGCCCTGCTGCCCGCCCCGGCCGCGGGCACGGTCACCATCACGGCGTCCGGGACGCGGTCGATCGCCGCTCAGCACATCGGCACCGCGATCACCGGTGACGGTCACACCCCGCCACGGCCGTGACGACGGACGACGCCGCAGCCGGGCTGCAGATCGAGGCTGCCGGTGAACGGGCGATCGGGGCCCAGCGCATCAGAGACGCCTACACCGGCGACCTGAACGTCCTGCCGGCCGAAGCGTTACACGCGCCCGACAAGGTCACCGCGGCCCCGGGTACCTCGAACCTGCCCCCGGCTTCTCTCTGCCTGGGACGGGATGAAGAGCTGAGCCGGCTGCGCCGTGTCCTGACGGGTCGGGGGGAGGGAGCGATCACGCAGGGCGGGGCGGTGCACGGGCTGGGTGGGGTCGGCAAGAGCACGCTCGCCCTGCGCTACGCCCACCGCCACCGCGGCGACTACACCCTGATCTGGTGGATCAACGCCGCCTCACCCGACGAGATCGAGACATCCCTCACCGACCTCACCAAGGAACTGATCCCCGACTGGGCAGCCTCGGCCGAGCGCGCGGCACAGGTGTCGTGGGCGAGACAGTGGCTGGCCTGGCACCAGGGATGGCTGCTCATCTACGACAACGTCGAGGACCCCGCCGACCTCGCCCCCTACACCGGCGCACTGCACCAGGGCCACCACCTGGCCACCAGCCGCCGCACCACCGGCTGGCCCGACAGCACCGCCACACTCTGCCTGGGCAATCTCGGCGCCGAAGACGCCACCACTCTCCTGTGCGACCTGGTGTTCAAGGACACCGCGCCCACATCACAGCAGCAACTGACCGCCCGCGCGCTCGTGGCTGATCTGGGGTGCCTGCCGCTGGCGGTCAAACAGGCCGGCGCCTACCTCGCCCAGAACCGAGGGGTCAGCCTGGACGCCTACCGACGCCGTCTGGGCACCAAACTCGCCAGGACCGCCCACGGCATTGATGCCGAACGCACCATCGCCCGCGTCTGGAACGTCACGCTCCAGACGCTGGAGACTCAGCATCCGATGGCTGTGGAGGTGCTGCACACCGCCGCCTGGCTCGCCCCCGACGACATCACCCACACCCTGCTCACGCCGGCCGACGCCGACCCGGACGACATCGCGGAAGCCATCGGCACCCTCGCCGCCTACAGCATGGTCACCGACACCGGCACCACCGTCACCGTCCACCGCCTGGTCCAAACCGTCCTACGCGCCACCCCACCCGCCGACACCACCCAACCACTCCGGCACCTGCAAGGACGCGACCGCGCCGAGCAAGCAGTCCTGCACCATCTGGCCCCGCTCCCCGGACAGGGCACCACCGACAGCCAGTGGGACACCCTCACCCCCCACCTGGTCACCCTCGCCGCCACTGCCGCACCCGGACACCACAACGCCCGCCTCACCGACGCGTACGCCACCGCCGCCGACCGTCTCCACCACCAAGGCCACACCGCCCGCACCATCCCCCTGCTGAAGGCCACCCTCGCCCAGCGCGAGCAGGTCCTGGGCGAGACCCACCCCGACACCCTGGCCAGCCGCAACAACCTCGCCACCGCCTACTACACGGTGGGGGACCTGGGGCGGGCCATCCCGCTGTACGAGGCCACCCTCGCCCAGCGCGAGCAGGTCCTGGGCGACACTCACCCCCACACCCTGAACAGCCGCAACAACCTCGCCAGCGCACACCAGGCGGCGGGGGACCTGGGGCGGGCCATCCCCCTGCTGAAGGCCACCCTCGCCCAGTACGAGCAGGTCCTGGGCGACACCGACCCCGACACCCTGAACAGCCGCAACAACCTCGCCAGCGCCTACCAGGCGGCGGGGGACCTGGGGCGGGCCATCCCCCTGCTGAAGGCCACCCTCGCCCAGTACGAGCAGATCCTGGGCGACACCCGACCCCCACACCCTGACCAGCCGCAACAACCTCGCCAGCGCCCACCAGGCGGCGGGGGACCTGGAGCGGGCCATCCCCCTGCACGAGGCCACCCTCGCGCAGCGCGAGCAGGTCCTGGGCGATACCCACCCCGACACCCTGAACAGCCGCAACAACCTCGCCAGCGCCTATCAGGCGGCGGGGGACCTGGGGCGGGCCATCCCCCTGCACGAGGCCACCCTCGCCCAATACGAGCAGGTCCTGGGCGATACCCACCCCGACACCCTGAACAGCCGCAACAACCTCGCCAGCGCCTACCAGGCGGCGGGGGACCTGGAGCGGGCCATCCCCCTGCACGAGGCCACCCTCGCCCAGCGCGAGCAGGTCCTGGGCGATACCCACCCCCGTACCCTGGCCAGCCGCAACAATCTCGCCGCCGCCCGCAAAGCAGCGGCAGCTGTACAGCAACCAGATACAGCAACCCCAGCAACCGCCGCCGACCACCAACCCCCCTCAGACACACCCGAGCAACCGGTATGACCGTCCCCGACCGATCTCTGTAGAGCTACGGATCAGAAGGTCGCCTCAAAACACCCCGCCCCCTCCCGCACCGCGATCCGCGCCAGCTTCGTCAGCATCATGCCGTTGCGGACCGCGACGACGTAGTCGACGGGGAGTCCGTGCATCCGGGTGCCGGGGCCCCGGAGCGGGTGCCAGTCGAGGGTGAAGAGGGTGTGCTCGCCCCAGGGGAGCAGCCTCATGGCGATGCGGGCCGCGCCGAAGGGGTCCGCCTTCGCCTCCAGTTCCAGGCGGTGGGGCGGTTCGCAGACGCGGACGACGCAGGTGTCGTCGAGGGTGAGAGGGCCGGCGCCGACGCGGACCTTCAGCCGGGCGCCCACCTCCGGCCAGTGCGGGTCCGCGGCGAGGATCTGTTTGGTGCCTGTCACCCACTCCCCGTAGCGGTGGCCGTCGCACAGCAGGCGCCAGACCTCGGACGGCGAGCTCAGGATCAGACGGCGGTTCCGGGCCATGGTCACGCTCCTGGACGGCTGTGAGCTCGACGCGAGGACTTCGAGAACTTGGCTTCCAGCGTCGTGCCGACCGCGTCACGTGCACAGTCCGACCGGTCCGGACGGGTGAGTCTCCGGGCTCGGGGCCTCGTAGAATCGCCGGGTGAACGCCCCCGCACCCCCGGCCGAAACCCTCCGCGCCGCCCTCGCCGGTCTGCTCGACGGACTGCCGCCCCGGCAGGCCGCGCAGGCGGTCGAGCGGCTGATCGCCAGCTACCGCGGGGCCACCCCGACCGACGCGCCGATCCTGCGGGACCGGGCGGATGTGGCCGCCTACGCCGCTTACCGGATGCCCGCGACCTTCGAGGCGGTGCGGTCGGCGCTGGGGGCGTTCGCCGAGGCCGCGCCCGCGTGGGTGCCCGGATCGCACACCGACGTCGGTGGTGGAACCGGTGCCGCCGCCTGGGCCGTGAGTGCGACCTGGGGCGGGGAGCGGCCCGTCACCGTGCTCGACTGGGCCGAGCCCGCGCTCGCCCTGGGGCGGGAGATCGCCGCGGCCGACCCGGCCCTGAGGGACGTACGGTGGCAGCGCTCTCGGATCGGAGCGGCGCTCACCCTGGAGAGCACTGATCTCGTCACCGTCTCCTACGTCCTCAACGAGCTGACCGCCCCCGACCGCATCGCCCTCGTCGATGCCGCCGCGACCGCGGCCCAGGCCGTGGTGATCGTCGAGCCCGGCACTCCCGACGGCTACGCCCGCGTCATCGAGGCCCGCGACCGGCTGGTCGGCGCCGGTTTCCACGTCGCCGCGCCCTGCCCGCACAGCGCCGCCTGCCCCATCGTCCCCGGCACGGACTGGTGCCACTTCTCCGCCCGGGTCAGCCGTTCCTCCCTGCACCGCCAGGTCAAGGGCGGCTCCCTCCCCTACGAGGACGAGAAGTTCAGCTACGTCGCCGCCGCCCGCTTCCCCGTGACCCCGGCACCCTCGCGTGTCGTGCGGCGCCCGCAGATCCGCAAGGGCCAGGTCCTCCTCGACCTGTGCGAGACCGAGCCGTCCCTGCACCGAACCACCGTCACCAAGCGCCACGGCGACCTGTACAAGGCGGCACGGAACGTGGACTGGGGCGACGCCTGGCCTCCGGCGACCTGACCGGAGCCGGTCATCCTTGACCGGAGCCCGTCAACCCTGACCGGCCCAGCGGGACAACGCCTCCTCCGCCGACGCCCGGTCGGCGGGGGACAGGTCGGCGATGTCGGCGCCGTGATTGCCACCCGGCACCCACAGGACCCGTGAGTCGGCACCGCCCGGCTGGAAGCGCTCGGCCACGGAGGGGTCCTGTGTGCCGTAGACGAACAGCAGCCGGCTGCCGCGGCGGCGGACCCAGCGGTCGATGTCCGGCATGGCCTCCGGGTCGAAGCGCATCGGGATGTCCCGGGGGACGAAGCTGCGCGCCTCGATGGCGGCCGGGTGCCGCAACAGATCCGCCAGGTGGGCCGTGGGGACACTGCCGTACCCCAGCTGCGTGCCGATCTGGTACCAGTACGGGACGTAGTGCTGCGCCGTCCTGTCGGCGTACAGGGACAGGCCGGCGGTGTCGTCGAGCCACGCGTACAGCTCGGCGGCCGTCGCCTCCGGGCCCGGAATCGCTGCGATGTCGGCCGCCGTCCCGCGCTGCCAGAACATGAACGGCGCGCGCAGCACGGCGATTTCGAGCGCCTTGTCGGCGCTGCCGACGATACGGAAGGTGTCTTTGGCGTCGGCCGCCCAGGCCTCGTAGCGGGCGACCATCTCCGCCCGGTCCAGCAGGATGCGCCGCTGGACGGCCTCGATGGCCTCGCGGGCGGCGGGGGTGCCGACCGTCTCCAGGAAGCGGACGTAGGCGGAGTCCTCACGGTCGTCGACGTTGCTCGGGGCTCCGTAGACCACCGTGCCGTCCACGTCGTGGGGGTGGAAGCGGCGGTGGTAGACGCTCGTCATACCGCCCTTGCTGCCGCCGGTGGAGATCCACGCGCCGCAGTAGAGCCGGCGGAAGAGGCGGACGACGCGGTGGTGGTCGTCGGCGGCCTGGCGGATCGTGAGGTGCGCGTAGCCGGGGCCGGCCGGGCGTGAGGCGCCGAAGTAGCGGTGTTCTACCTGGAGTTGGTTGGCGCCCAGCAGGACCGTCGCTTCCGTGCGCCGGGGTGTGAGGACCGCCTCGTAGCCCGTGCTGAACAGCACCATGGGTCGGTCGGCGGCGGTGTGCAGCAGGGTGAGGCGCTGCTCGAAGGTGCCGGCCGCGGGATTCCGGTGGTCGACCGGCTGGCGCAGGCCCAGGACGAAGTGCCGGTAGCCCGGTTCGGCGTCCTGCCGCTCCTCGATCAGCCGCAGTCCGAGCAGCGCCCGCAGCGCGTCCGCGATGTCGCCGGTGCCGGGACGGGCCGCTCCGGTCGCCGCCCGGGCGGGCAGGGCCGCCGTCGCGGCGAGACCCGCCGCCGAGACGGTCGTCGCCGCCGAGGTGAGCAGTCGTCGTCTCGTCCACACGCGCATCGTGAGTCCTCCCGGGTGTCCGCCGGTCGCGGTTTGTCGGCCGCTTCAGTACATCCGCCGGACGTCCCGGGAGGATCCCGCGCGCGAGGGGACCGTCTCCCCCGGGCGGGGGAGGCTCACGACGATGTGTCGGTCGTACCGCCCTCCTGTGGTGTCTGCTGCTGCCGTTTCTCCTGAAGCTTGCGCAGCAACTCGCGTTTCTGGGCCTGCGGATCGAGGCCGCCGCCGATCCGGCCGTCCCGGGCGCCGCCGCGCAGCGCCTTGCGGCCGAGCTTCTGGCGCGATCCGCCGACACCCAGCAGGTTTCCGGCTCCGCCTCGGGCCATGTGGGGCTCCTTTTCCATTCCTCTTCCGCGACGAGACGGTTCGTCTCGTGTATGGAGTCCACTGTCCGCGAGACGGTCCGTCTTGTCAACCTGATAAATTCGAGCCATGGCCGTACAGAAGTCCGCACAGTCCGCCCCCGGAAACCCTGCTTCCGGAAAGCCCACCCCCGACGCCTCCCGGCGCAGCGAGAAGTCGCGTCGCGCCATCTACGACGCCGCCCTCGCGCTCGTCGTGGAGGTCGGTTATCCGAAGACCACCATCGAGGGCATCGCCGCCCGCGCCGGCGTCGGGAAGCAGACGATCTACCGCTGGTGGTCGTCGAAGGCGGATGTGCTGATGGAGGCGTTCCTGGACCTGGGCGAGCAGTCCCTGCGGGAAGCGGGACCGGAGCCGTACGCCTTCCCCGACACCGGCGACCTCGCCGCCGACGTCAAGGGTGTCCTGCGCGCCACCGTCGACCAGTTGGGCGACCCGAGGTTCGAGGCGCCGTCCCGCGCGCTGGCAGCCGAGGGCGTCGTCAACGAGCAACTCGGGCGCGAACTCGTCGCCAAGCTGATGCAGCCCTCACTCGACCTCTACATCGGCCGGCTGCGCGCCGCCCAGGAGGCCGGTCAGGTGCGGCCCGACATCGACCCGCGCATCGCTCTGGAGTTCTTCATCTCCCCGCTCGCCCAGCGCTGGCTCCAGCACACCGGCCCGATCTCCTACGAGTACACCGACACCCTCGTCGACTACGCCCTTCACGGCCTCGCACCGCGCTGAGGACCCTGTCGGGCGGTCCGCGCGAGACGTCCCGGCGCGTCCGTGATCACCCCGTCGCAGCCCAGGGCCAGCACCCGGTCCCGCTGCGCGTCCGTCACCACCGTGTGTGCCCACACCCGTGGGATCCCCGACCGCACCGCCCGCGCGAGATCCGCGTCACGCGCCCGGTGGTCCACGTCCAGCAGGTCCACGTACGACCGCCAGCGCTCCGGGCGGTCCGTGCGCAGTTGCCGCGCCGAGCGCCACAACTGTGTGAGCAGGCCCAGGCGGTGGACGTGCCGGGCCACCTCGGGGTCGTTGGAGTTCACGAACACCGAGCGGGTCAGGCCACGGTCCCGGATCAGCCCGGCCAGCCGGTCCAGGCTCCGGGGGTCCTTCGCCTCCAGCATCAGCACGATCCGTCCGCCGAAACGGTCCAGTACCTCGGCGACCGTCGGCGGCCGTTCCGAGCGCCAGCTGCCGGGCAGCGCGTCCTTCGGGCGCAGCCGGACGCCGCGCCACTCCCGGGCGTCGAGGCCGCGCACCTCACCGCCCAGGTAGGTGGTGCGGTTCAGGGTCTCGTCGTGGAACACCACGGGCGTCCCGTCGCGCAGCAGCCGCGTGTCGAAGTCCAGCACCTGCGCCGTACCGCGCTCGTAGGCGGCCACCAGCCCCGTCATGCTGTTCTCGGGGACCTCGCGGGCGCCGCCGCGGTGGGCGACGTAGGTGATCCGGGGGAGCGCCGCCACGGTCAGCGGGCCGGTGCCCCACTCCAGCGGGCGGATGCCCGCCGGTCCCGTGAGGGTCAGCGAGACCACCGAAACCGCGGAGGCGAGGCCCGACAGCGCGATCCTTGTGACCATGGCGACCACGGTAGGGCGCCATGTCACGGCAAAGCGGGCAATGACACCCGATCACGGTGCGGAGTACCTCTCGCCCTACGGGCATATGCCTCGCCCCACCGGTACCCGTCTCGGCCCTCCTGCCCCGGATGTGGGCACTGGCCCCCCGGCGCGCGGCAAGATGGGACCATAAGGCATGCTGTTCCGCACGACAGCGAGGCGAGGGGATAGATGAGCGCGGAGTACGGCGGCAGGACCGGCCTACAGGGCAAACTCACCCAGTGGCTGCGCGCCGGGCGCCGGCCCAAGGAGACCGCCGGTGACGGCGGCCGGGAGGCCCTGCTGCTCGCCGCCGCCGGAGCGGGACTGCCGCTCGCGCCCGCCGCCCACCCGGCCGGATACCGCTGCTCCTGCGAACGCGTCGGCTGTCCCACCCCGGCCCGGCACCCGGTGTCCTTCGCCTGGCAGACGCAGTCGACCACCGACCGCGCCCAGATCGAACGCTGGGCCCGCCACCAGCCGCAGGCCAACTTCATCACCGCGACCGGCATGGTGCACGACGTCCTCGACGTGCCCCTGGATGCCGGTCGCAGTGCGTTGGAGCGGCTGCTCGCCGCCGGTGTCGAGGTCGGACCCGTCGCCGAGAGCGACGACGGGCGCATGCTGTTCTTCACCCTCACGCGCGGGACGCCCGAGGACGAGGACGAGTGGTGGCCGTGCGAACTGGACTGCCACCCCGAGACGATGGACGAGCACCCCGGGCTGCGGTGGCACTGCCGCGGCTCCTACGTCCTCGTACCGCCGGCGCGGCTGCCCGGCGAGGACCAGACGGTGCACTGGGTGCGCGGGCCCGAGCATCCGCTGCCGGATCCGCTGACCCTGCTGGAGACGCTGACCGAGGCCTGCGCGCGGTACGCCGGTGAGGACGCCGACCACGCCGCAGCGGCCTGGCCGCCGCGGCGCTGAGCCGACCCGGCGCTGTCCCGGTACCGTCTCCGTCCGCTCTTACGAGCCTTCCGCCGACGTCATTCCCTGGATACGGCCGAGGATCGTCACCTGTCCGCTGCCGCTGCCCTTCGGCGGGTCCAGGGCCACCTCGTTGGAGACGAACTCCATCAGGAGGGACTGCTTGACCTCGCCGTCCGTCAGGGCGAGGACGTCCTTGTTGGGGATGGGGAACGTCGTGCCCGCGTAGGCCGTCTGCTTCTCGTAGTGCCGTGTGGTGAAGAACACCAGTGCGCCGCCGTCCGCCGTGCGCAGGGCGAGGGGCTGGTAGTCGCCGTTCGTCAGCGGCTCGTCGATGTACTGGGTGACCAGGCCCGGCTTCTTGGCGTTCTTCGCGCGCAGGGCGCGCCACTGGCTGGTGTGGGAGCCGTCGGCGAAGGCGTCTCCGCCGTTCTTGAGGTAGGTCGTGTAGTCCCGGCTCAGGTCGCGGGGGGTGGCGGCCAGGCCGGTCGAGTTCACGGGGACGGACTCGGCCCAGCCGTCCGCGTCCTTCTTGAACTGCGGGACCTTGCCCGGTGCGACGAGGGTGAGATACGCGACCTGGAAGGGGTCGTCCAGGCTGCTGCGGGTGAACACGAGCAGCCAGCGGGCGGCGCCGCCCTTGTTGCCGGCCGCGTCGGCGAGGAACCAGCGGGGCCAGCCGGCCTTCTTGGGGATCGTGTACTTCGCGTCCGTCAGCTTCAGGGGCGTGTGGTTCGGGTTGCCGTCCGGGTTGTTCGTCTTGCCGGCCTTCAGGCGCGCCGAGTCGATGTCGGCCAGGGCGCCGGTGGTGTGGTCGGCGTCCAGGGAGGCGTCGTAGGCCTTGTCGGCCTCGTTGTACGCGGTCGTGAACTCCTGGAGGGCCTTGGCGGCTTCGGCGCGGGTGGTGGACGGGAGGATCTCCCGTTCGCCGTGCACCACGACGCATCCGCTCGCCGTCAACGACAAAGCGGTCACCGAGGCTGCTATGAGGGCGCTCCGGGCGGACCTGCGGAGCGTTCGAGGGTCGCGATCCCTGCTCATCGGGTTCCTTCACCTTCCCCTTTCCGGAGGCGAACCCTACCGGGTGCCTCCGGCGGTTGGGCGGGGGGTCTGCGCCTGACGCCGGGTGGTGCGCCGGGGCCGCGCCGGGGGGTGTCCGTCCTCGGAACGGCGCGATGGGGTCACATACCGACTGACTAGCGTTGACGCGCCAACCGCTGCGGGCGGACACCCCCCGACACGTCCCCTTCTCGCCGTCGGCGGGTGCGGGCGCGTCGTGGTTGCCCCAGCTGCGGGCAGTCGTGCCTCCCCCAGTGCCTTGTCTGGCAGCGGCGTCTGCGGACCTTGACCGACGAGCGCGAGCGCCGTACGGCGGCACCGGCCCGCCGACCCGGAGCGGAGGACCACCGCCTGGCCCAGGATCTGGGCGCCGTTCTCGCGGACCTGCCCTACGAAGCGGCCCGCACCGTCGCCTGGCCCCTTCCGGGCGGTCCGGCCGCCTGGGACGACCTGGCCGCCCGGGCGATGTTTGAATGCCCCCGTGACTGACTACGACGTGCTCCGCGTCTTCTGTGGGCCGGACGGCGGATACGGCAACGAACTCGGTGTCGTGCGCGAGGGCTCGGTGCTGCCCGAGCGGAGCGAGCGGCAGGAGTTCGCCGCGAAGCTCGCGTTCAGCGAGACCGTGTTCGTCGACGACCCCGAGCGCGGGGTGATCGACATCTACACGCCCACCCTGCGCCTGCCCTTCGCCGGGCACCCCTGTGTCGGGACGGCCTGGCTGCTCGACGTGCCCGAACTGGTCACACCCGCCGGGGTGGTTGGTGCCCGGCAGGACGGGGAGTTCTGCTGGATCGAGGCGCGGGCGGAGTGGGTGCCGCAGCGCACCCTGCGGCAGTACGGCAGCGCCGCCGAGGTCGACGACCTGGCCGTGCCGCCGCCGGGGGAGTGGGTGTACGCCTGGGCGTGGCAGGACGAGCCCGCCGGACGGGTGCGGGCCCGGGCCTTCCCCGGACGCGGCGACGGGATCGACGAGGACGAGGCGACCGGGGCGGCGGCCCTGCTCCTCACCGACCGGCTCGGCCGCGCCCTCAACATCACCCAGGGCGCGGGCTCCCAGATCCTCACCGCACCCCAGCCGGGCGGCTGGACCGAGGTCGGCGGCCGGGTGCATCTCGAACGCTGACCCGGGTGGCGCGCGTCCGTACGGGTGGAACAGCGTGTGCGCGCGGTACCGAACGGGGACCTCTGGGCCTGACCACTCATCCTTCTCGAGAGGAGCCCCAGTGCGCATCCGATCCGCCCTGGCCGCAGTAGCCCTGACCGCCGCCCTCAGTGCCGCAGGCGCGGCGACGGCCCACGCCGGCGACGACGACGGCCAGGGTCACCGCCACGGCTACGACCACATCCCGTGCAGCCCGTACTTCGGCGAGATCGAAGCCGAGACCGCTGAACTGGAGTGGGGCGGCGCCGTCTGCCACAAGGGCGTCTTCGACGTCTGAGCCGGCGGCTGACCGACGGCAGCGGGTCCCCCTCGCCCAGGGCGAGGGGGACCCGCCGCGGTCACGGCAGTGTGAGGATCTCCGCGCCCGACTCCGTCACCACCAGCGTGTGCTCGAACTGGGCCGTCCGCTTCCGGTCCTTCGTCACGACCGTCCAGCCGTCGTCCCACATGTCGTACTCGTGCGTCCCGAGCGTCAGCATCGGCTCGATCGTGAACGTCATCCCCGGCTGGATGACCGTCGTCGCGTGCGGGCTGTCGTAGTGCGGGATGATCAGGCCCGAGTGGAACGACGAGTTGATGCCGTGGCCGGTGAAGTCCCGGACCACCCCGTAGCCGAAGCGCTTGGCGTACGACTCGATGACCCGGCCGATGACGTTGATCTGCCGACCAGGCTTGACCGCCTTGATCGCCCGGTTGAGGGACTCCCGGGTGCGCTCCACCAGCAGCCGCGACTCCTCGTCGACGTCACCGACCAGGTAGGTGGCGTTGTTGTCACCGTGCACGCCGCCGATGTACGCCGTCACGTCCAGGTTGACGATGTCGCCGTCGCGCAGGACGGTGGAGTCCGGGATTCCGTGGCAGATGACCTCGTTGACGCTGGTGCACAGCGACTTCGGAAAGCCCCGGTAGCCGAGCGTCGAGGGGTAGGCGCCGTGGTCGCACATGTACTCGTGCGCCACCCTGTCCAGTTCGTCGGTGGTCACCCCGGGGGCGATCAGCTTCGCGGCCTCCGCCATCGCCCGGGCCGCGATCCGGCCCGCGAGCCGCATCGCCTCGATCGTCTCGGGCGTCTGCACCTCCGGTCCGGTGTACGGCGTCGGCGCGGGCTTGCCGACGTACTCGGGGCGGCGGATGTTTCCGGGCACGGGACGGGTGGGGGACAGCTCCCCCGGTACGAGCAGCGACTGGCCAGACATGCCAGCGAGTCTAACCAGCGGCCATGGGGGAACATGACGGTGGCGAGAGGAGCTGGTCATGGCCCTGTTCAAGAAGCGGACGGTCGGCAAACCGGGTGAGTGGTACTACTGCCTGGAACACAAGAAGGTCGAGGAGGGGCCGGAGTGCCCCAACAAGGACCGGTTCGGCCCGTACGCCTCCCGCACGGAAGCCGAACACGCGATGGAGACCGCCCGCGCACGCAACCTCCAGTGGGAGAACGACCCCAAGTGGCACGACGCCCCGGCGGGCGGCCGCGACGACGAGTAGGCGCATCCCGGCGGTACCTTCGCAACAGGCCCCTAGGGACCGATCGGCCCCACCGCCCCTACCAGCGCGCCGGCGGTGGGGCCGTCAGGTGCTCCGCCAGTCTCGCCACCCTGTCCCGGAAGCGGCGCCGGCCGCGCGGTGTCGGCAGGGCGTTCTCCCCGGCCGCCGCGCTGACCAGGTGCTGCACGGTGTCCAGGTCCAGCTCCGAGCCGTCGGGCACGGCCAGGGCCTCGTGGGCCATCACCGGCAGCTCGCCCTCACCGGGGCCGAGGGACAGCACCGTCGCCCCGGCGCGCCGGGCGTCGGACACCCGTTCGAGGAGGGGTGAGGCAGGGCCCTCGGGGGACACCACCAGCAGCGTCTCGCCCCGCCGGGCCGCCTCCAGCCGCCCGAGACCGACCGCCAGGTGTGCCGGATCCGAGGGGCGCGCGTCATGCCGTACCAGCGTCGGGGCCAGCTCCGGCGTGCCCGACCACGCCGCCTCGTCCACCAGGTGCGCCGCCAGGTGCCACGGCTCGTACTCCGGCGTGCCGACGAGCAGCAGTCCACCGCCGTGCGACACCACCGACCCCCGCAGCGCACCGGCGAACCGCCGCGTGGCGCCCAGCCACTCCGTCCCGGCGAGCACTTCCCGCAACAGCGCGACCCGTACGGCATCCATACGACCGCATCCTGCCCCAACCGGTCAGTCGTGATGTGGAATTCACCACCTATTCGCCCGGCTTGGGCAGATGGACCGGTCATCCGTACTGGCGTCGAACGCCCGGAGGAACCCGCCCATGACCGAGACCAGTGTCCCCTTCCGCGCCGGACAGGAGGGGTACGCCAGCTTCCGCATCCCCGCCGTCGTCGCCACGGTCCCCCACTCTCGGCTCCGCTCGAGCGGGGGCACCCCCATCGGCACCCTGCTCGCCTTCTGCGAGGGCCGCGTCGGCTCCCGGGACGACTTCGGGAACATCGACGTCGTACTCAAACGCTCCACGGACGGCGGCCGCACCTGGGGCCCGCTCCTGGTCGCCGCCAAGAACGGCGACGCCCTCGCCGGCAACCCGGCCCCCGTCGTCCTCGACACCGGCCGCGTCCTCCTCGTGCACGTACGCAACGCCGCCCTCGCCACCGAGGACGCCATCCGGCGCGGCAAGGTGAGCGCGGCCGACGGACGCCGGGTCTGGGTGCAGCACAGCGACGACGACGGCCTCACCTGGTCCGCGCCGAGGGAGATCACCCAGCAGACCAAGAAACCGCACTGGCGCTGGTACGCCACCGGCCCCGGCCACGCCCTCCGGCTGGGCACCGGCCGGATCGTCGTCCCCGCCAACCACTCCCTGCCGCCCACCGGCACGGACAACGGCACGGAGGGCAGGTACAACGGCGGCCACTGCCTGCTCAGCGACGACCGGGGCGCGACCTGGCGGATCGGCTACGTCGACGACAACACCGACGGCTACATCAACGCCAACGAGACCACCGCCGCCGAACTCCCCGACGGCCGCGTCTACTTCAACACCCGCAACGACTCCCCGTCACCGGGCACCCGCGCCGACGCCCACTCGGCCGACGGCGGGCAGACCCTGGTGAAGCCCTTCCGTCCGCAGGCGGGACTGGCCGCGCCCGTGTGCCAGGCGAGCGTCCTCCAGCTCCGCGCCCCCGACGTGCTGCTGTACTCCGGCCCCGCCGACCCGGGCTTCCGCGCCCTGATGACGATCCGCGCCTCCGCCGACGGCGGCACCACCTGGCGCCCGGCCCACACCGTGGACGGACTGCCCGCCGCGTACTCCGACCTCGTGCGCGTCGACGCGGACACCGTGGGTCTGCTGTACGAGACCGGCGACTTCAGCGCCTACGAGACCATCGCCTTCCGCCGGGTGCTCGTGACGGAGCTGACCTGAGCGGACGACCGCGCCGGACGTAGAGTCAGGGCCATGACCTCTACCGACAGTGCTGCCACCGACAACGCCCAGAAGGCCCCCGCCAAGGACCCCTGGGACCTGCCCGACGTCTCCGGACTCGTCGTCGGCGTGCTCGGCGGGACCGGGCCGCAGGGCAAGGGTCTCGCCTACCGGCTCGCCAAGGCCGGGCAGAAGGTGATCATCGGGTCGCGGGCGGCCGACCGTGCCCAGGCCGCCGCGGAGGAACTCGGACACGGCGTCGAGGGTGCCGACAACGCCGAGACCGCGCGCCGCAGCGACATTGTGATCGTCGCCGTGCCGTGGGACGGCCACGGCAAGACCCTCGAATCCCTGCGCGAGGAGCTGGCCGGCAAGCTCGTCGTCGACTGCGTCAACCCGCTCGGCTTCGACAAGAAGGGCGCCTACGCGCTCAAGCCCGAGGAAGGCAGTGCCGCCGAGCAGGCCGCCGCCCTGCTGCCGGACTCCCGGGTCACGGCCGCCTTCCACCACCTGTCGGCCGTGCTGCTGCAGGACCCGGAGATCGACGAGATCGACACCGACGTGATGGTGCTCGGCGAGGTCCGCGCCGACGTCGAGATCGTGCAGGCCCTCGCCGGGCGCATCCCCGGCATGCGCGGCATCTTCGCCGGGCGGCTGCGCAACGCCCACCAGGTGGAGTCGCTGGTGGCGAACCTGATCTCCGTGAACCGCCGGTACAAGGCGCACGCGGGGCTTCGCGTCACCGACGTGTGAGCCGCTGAGGCGCATGGGGGACACTGGTCGTCGTCGCAGTGTCCCCCGACAGGAGTCGACCGAAATGCCCCGCCTTGCCCTCTATGCCCTGATCGTGTGCGTCCTCGCCGTGGCCGCGGCCGTCGTCTCCTTCACACGGGGCAGCTGGCTGGGGATCGTCTGGGTGCTGCTGGCGGGCCTGTCGTCCAACATGTGCTGGTACTACGTGAAGCGCGGCAAGCAGGAGAAGTCCGTCACGGGCTGACGCCTCAGGGAGCGGCCGAGCAGAACTCGTTCGAGCCCTGCCAGAAGCGGTACAGCTCCTGACCGCAGTACGTTTCGAAGTCACTGATCTGGAGCGACTTCAGGAGCGAGTCGACCACGTCGAAGAACACGCCGTTGACCGCGGGCAGCCACAGCAGCGCGAACACGAACAGCAGGCCGAACGGCGCGAACGGCTCCACCTGCCGCCGGATGTTGTACGACAGCCAGGGCTCGATGACGCCGTAGCCGTCCAGGCCCGGCACCGGCAGGGAGTTCAGCAGCGCGGCCGTCACCTGGAGCAGCGCGAGGAAGGCCAGGGCGAACCGGAAGTCGCTCGGCACGCCGTCCAGCGCGTCCAGCCAGAACGGGGCCGTGCAGACGATGGCGAACAGCACGTTCGTCAGCGGGCCGGCGGCCGAGATCAGGCTGTGCTTCCAGCGGCCCTGGATCCGCCCCCGCTCGATGAACACGGCCCCGCCGGGCAGCCCGATCCCGCCCATGATCACGAAGATCACCGGCAGGACGATGCTGAGCAGCGCGTGCGTGTACTTCAGCGGGTTCAGCGTGAGGTAGCCCTTCGCGCCGACCGAGATGTCGCCGCTGTGCAGGGCGGTGCGCGCGTGCGCGTACTCGTGCAGACAGAGCGAGACGATCCAGGCCGCCGTCACGAAGAGGAACACGGCGACCCCGGGCTGCTCCGCGAACCCGGTCCAGGTCGCCCACCCCGTGACCGCCGTCACGGCCAGAATCCCGACGAAGACGGGACTGATCCGCCGCTCACTGTGGCGGCTGGTGGCGGTGGTCATGGGACTCCCTGCACTGTCGGACGCGATGGGACGCCCGACGGTACCGGGCGCAGGGGGAAAACGTCTCGCGCGGGGCGGTCGGTTCCGGGGAGGGTGGGGGCATGGGGCTGTGGCACGTGTTCTACGCGGACTGGCAGATGGAGTGCTGCGGCACGCCGTTCTCGGTGGGGGACGAGGTGAGCTGGCCGCTGATGCTCGTGGACTCGGACAGTGTGCTGGGCGGCGGCTGGCACGACCAGCTCACCGAGCTGGCCGGGCCGGTCGAGGACGTGGGCGGCGTCCGGGTCGTGCGGGAGGGGACGGGACTCACGGTGGCCCTGGCCGCGGACCCCGACTCCGAGGAGGACCGGCGGCCGAGGCCGGAGGACCGGATGAGGTCGGTGGGGTTGCTGTCCGTCGAGCGGCACGGGGCGGTGTGGCCGCACGCCGAGGGACGGGTGCGGGCGGTGCAGGTGCTGACCCAGGTGTACGCCGAGAGCGCGCCCGGATCGCGTTCCTGGGAGCCGGTGCGCCGGGAGCGCGGGCTGCGGGCGGTGGACCGGTGTCCCAAGTGGTTCACCGGGACCGAGGGGAAGCGGGATGCCGACGGACGGGGACGGCAGTCGCGTGAACCGGGAGCGGTGGTGACCCTGGACGTGCCGGGCACGGACTCCCGCCTCTCCCACACCGTCCGCGAGGCCCGGGGCATCCCGCAGGACGCGAAGCCCGGCGCGGAGACGGAGGGACTCTCGGCGGCGGACCTGGCGGCTCTGCTGCAGACGCTGAGCACGGCGGCCGGCCCACGGGGGCGCCGGGGGCGGTCCGGTGGGAGGGGCGTTCGACATGGTCGACGTGTCTGACCGCTGCGGGTGCGGCTGCCGCAGCGGTCGGGGACGGGCCGGGCTCGCCACGGACCGACGCCCGACGCCCGGTGCCCAACGCCCGGGCGCTCGCGGCCCGTTCGGGGTGGAGGAGGGCCGCGGCCGGCCGATGTCCCTTGCACGTCGGGGGCTTTCCGTCGTGGCCGGCTCGGCTCGGCCGACGGGCCCGGGGGCGTGTCGAGCCGAGGCTTTCCGCCCGTCGCTTGCCGGGTTCTGGCCCTGGCCGGGTGCGTCGAGGGCCGGATTCCGTGTCGGAAGTCGGCCGTGGGCCGGCGCGCTGCCGGTTGCCCGGGGGCTGCCGGCCCCGGCCGGTTCATGCCCGTCGTGCCGAGCCGGGCCCGGGGGGCCGGGGGTTCGTGACAGGCTGAGGCTCTCCGTCCGTCGCTCCCCGCCCGTTGCTTGCCGGGTCTGGCCCTGGCCGGGTGGCCGGGGCCGTGGCGGCCGTCGGTCGGTGCGCTGCCGATGGCTGGGGCCGGGGCCTCAGTCGGCGGTCCCGGCCCGCCGCGCCGTAGAACCGTCGTGACCCGCCCTCGTACCACCGGAGACAATGGATCCCGTGCGCTATCGCATCCTCGGCACCACGCAGGCGCTCCGCACCGACGGCACGGTCGTCCCGGTGGGCGGGGCGCGGCTGCGTGCGCTGCTGACCGTGCTGGCCCTGCGGGCCGGCCGTACCGTGCCCGTCGGGCTGCTGGTCGACGACGTGTGGGGCGCTGATCCGCCCGCCGACGCCCCGGGGGCGCTCCAGGCGCTGGTCGGGCGGCTGCGGCGGGCGCTCGGGGCGGACGCGGTCGCCTCCGAAGAGGGCGGGTACCGGCTCACGGCCGCGCCCGACGACGTCGACCTGCACCGGTTCGAACGGCTGGCCGGTGAAGGGCTGCGGGCCCTGGCCGACAGCGAACCCGCCAAGGCGGTCATGGTCCTGGACGACGCCCTCGCCCTGTGGCGCGGCCCGGCCCTGGCCGACCTGCCCGACCGCGCCGCCGAGGCGGCCCGCCGGGACACCCGCCGCCTGGACGTGCTGCGCGCCCGCCACAGCGCCGCCCTCGCCCTCGGCCAGGCCGAGCAGTCCCTGCCCGAGCTGACCGCCCTGTGCGACAGCCATCCCCTGGACGAGCCCCTCCAGACCCTGCGCCTGCGCGCCCTGCGCGACGCCGGCCGCACGGCGGAGGCGCTGGACGCGTACGAGGACGTGCGGCGGCTGCTCGCCGACCGGCTCGGGGCGGATCCGGGACCGGAACTACGGGCCCTGCACGCGGAGTTGCTGAAGCTGGGCGACGGCAGCGCCGCGCCCGAGCCCTCTGCGGACGCGCCGGCCGCGGGCAATCTGCGCGCCCGCCTCACCTCCTTCATCGGCCGCGAGTCCGACATCGAGACCATCCGGGACGATCTCACCGCCGCCCGCCTCGTCACGCTGCTCGGACCGGGCGGGGCGGGCAAGACCCGGCTGTCCCAGGAGGCCGCCGAGGCCGTACGGCACGCGATGCCGGGCGGCGTCTGGCTGGCCGAACTCGCCCCGGTCGACGACCCCGCCGCCGTACCGGAGGCCGTGCTCACCGCCGTCGGCGCCCGCGAGACCGTGCTGTACGGCGCCGGCGCCGAGGGCATCCGGGCCGCCGTCGCCGACCGGCTCGACGATCCCGTCGAGCGGCTCGCCGAGCACTGCTCCAGACCCAGCATGCTGCTGATCCTCGACAACTGCGAGCACGTCGCCGACGCCGCCGCCCGGCTCACCGGGGAACTGCTGGAGCGCTGCCCCGGCCTGACCGTCCTCGCCACCAGCCGCGAACCCCTCGGCGTGCCGGGCGAGTTGCTGCGGCCCGTGGAGCCGCTGCCCGAGCCGGTCGCGCTGCGGCTGCTCGCCGACCGGGGCGCGGCGGCCCGGCCCGGTTTCCGGATCGAGGACGACCCCGAGGCGTGCGCGGAGATCTGCCGGCGCCTCGACGGGCTGCCGCTGGCCATCGAGCTGGCCGCCGCCCGGCTGCGGATGCTGACACCGCGCCAGATCGCCGACCGGCTCGACGACCGCTTCCGTCTCCTCACCTCCGGCAGCCGCACCGTCCTGCCCCGTCAGCAGACCCTCAGAGCCGTCGTCGACTGGTCCTGGGACCTGCTCGACGAGGACGAACGGGACGTCCTGCGGCGGCTGTCGGTGTTCGCGGGCGGCTGCGACCTGCCCGCCGCCGAGGCGGTGTGCGGTCCGGACGCCCTGGAGGCGCTCGGCTCGCTCGTCGACCGCTCCCTGGTCGTCGCCACACCGCCCGGCGAGCCGGCCGACGGCGAGATGCGCTACCGGCTGCTGGAGACGGTCGCCGAGTACGCCGCCGAGCGACTGGACGAGTCCGGGCAGCGCGCCGCGGCCGAGCGCGCCCACCTGACGTACTTCCGCGAACTCGCCCGCACCACCGACCCGTTGCTGCGCGGCCCGGACCAGCTCGCCGCGATCCGCCGGCTGGAGCGCGAGTACGAGAACCTGCGCACCGCCCTGCGGCACGCCGTCGCCCTGCGCGACGAGCAGGAGGCGCTGTGCCTGACGCTGTCCCTCGTCTGGTACTGGCAGATGCGCGACCTGCGCATCGAGGCCCGCAACTGGTGCCGAGAGGTCATGGCCCTCGGCCCCGACCCCTTCACCGAGCCCGTCCGCCGCGCGGCCCCGGTGTGGCAGCGCTGCACCGACACCCCGCCCCCGATGACCGGCGAGGTCCTTCTGGAGGCCCGGCGCGGTGTCCACCTGGCCCATCTCGCCTGCATGGACACCGAACTGGACGCATGGCAGAACCCGCGCTCCCAGCAGAAGCTGCGGACCATCTCCCTGACCTACGAGCCCGGCCTGCCGCAGAACTGCCGGCTCCCCGGCCTGCTCTGGTTCTTCGCCGTGATGCTGACCGGCGACATGGAGCGGCTGCGCGTCATCATCGACGCGTCCATCCGCACCTGCCGGGAGACCCCCGGCTTCGACTGGGAGCTGGCCTCCGGCCTCCAGATGCGGGCCAACTTCCTCGCCAACCGCACCGACTGGGCGGGCGACGCCGCCCGCGACGCGGACGAGTCGCTGGAGATCTACCAGCGCCTCGGTGACGCCTGGGGCACCGCCGAGGCCCTCTCGGCGCGCGCCGAGGCCCGCGAACGCAAGGGCGACTACGCGAGGGCCGCCGCCGACTACGAGGCGGCCATCGCGCACGCCGAACGCGTCGGCGCCCGCGCCCAGGCGGCCGTCCTCGCCGCCCGGCTGGGCAGCGCGCTGCTGGAGGCGGGCGAGGGCGAGCGCGGCGAGCGGCTGCTGCGTGAGGTGATCGCCCGGCGCGAGGACACGCACAGCGAGGCCATGCCCGCAGCCCGCCTCTTCCTGGCCGGCTGGCTCGGCATGACGGGCCGCGTCCCCGAGGCGCGCGAACAACTGCGGCGGCTGCGCCAGGACTTCCGTATCGCCCACTTCATCATCTTCGACGCGTACATCCTGGGCACGGAGGCGTGGCTGGACGCCATGGAGGGACGGTACGAGGAGTGCCTGGACCGGATCCGCAAGGCGCTGGAGCGGGCCGCCGACCCGCTGTCCGAGGCCATCGCACCCCATATGCGTTCGGGTTACCTGGTCATCGGCGCCTCTGCCCTGGCAGCCCTCGACGGCGGGCGGCGCGCCGTGGACGCGGCCCGCTGCCTGGGCGCCTTCGACGCCCTGCTGCCGTCCGGCCACATCGCCCAACGGCAGGAGCGCGAGACCCGCGAGCGGACGGAGCGCCAGGTCCGTGCGCTGCTCGGCGACCAGGCGTACGAGGCCGCGTACGCGCGGGGCGGCGGCCTCTCCCTGGAGGAGGCCACCGCCCTGCTCTGACGCGGATCGGAGCTCGCGCCCGGTCAGTTCTTCGTGCGGAACTTGTGGATCGCGACCGGCGCCATCACCGCGGTGATCGCCACCGACCAGCCGAGCGTCACCCACAGGTCGTGCGCGATCGGCCCGCCCACCATCAGACCGCGCGCGGCGTCCGCCAGCGTCGACAGCGGGTTGTAGTCGGTGAACGCCTGCAGCCAGCCCGGCATCGACGTCGTCGGCGCGAAGATCGACGAGCCGAACTGGAGCGGGAACAGCACCAGGAAGCCCATCGCCTGCACGGACTGCGCGTTCTTCAGGATCACGCCCAGGGTGAGGAACACCCACATGATCGACGAGGCGAACGCCGTGGACAGGGCCACGGTCGCGAACAGCCCCGGCCAGTTGCTGATCTCGAACCCGACCGCGACGGCCACGATCATCAGCACGGCGGTCGCGAACAGCATCCGCAGCAGCTCCACCGAGATCTTCGCGAACAGCACCGAACCCCGTCCGATCGGCAGGGACCGGAAGCGGTCCATGACACCGGAGTTGAAGTCCTGGCTGAAGCCGGTGCCGACGCCCTGGGACAGCGTCATGCTCATCATCGCGATCATCCCGGGGATCACGTACTGCACATAGCGGTCCTGCCCGCCGCCGAGCGCCTGCCCGATCGAGCCGCCGAAGACGAACACGAACAGCAGGGTGAAGATGACCGGCATCAGCAGGGCGTCGGCCATCGACTCCGGGTCCTTGCGGATCCACAGCAGGTTGCGGCGGATCAGGGCACCGGTGTGGCGCAGGTGGCCGCGCAGCGAGATACGGGCGTCCGCCTCGGCGTCGTGGATGGTGACGGCGCTCATACGGCGGCCTCCTGAAGGTCTTCGGCGGGCGTGGCGTCCTGCGGGGCACTGGCGCGGTGGCCGGTGAGGGACAGGAACACCTCGTCCAGGCTGGGCAGTTCGGTGGTGAGGGAGGAGAGGGTGATGCCGCGCGCGGTGACCGCGCCGACCACGGCGGTCAGCTGCTCGTCGCTGAGGATCGGCACGAGGACGTCACCGCGTTCGGTGTCCACGGTCGTGGTGGCCAGCCCGGTGATCCCCAGCTCGTCCAGCGCGCCGGCGAGGGGCCGCAGCTGCGCCGGATCGGCCGGGCGGATCCGCAGCGCACGGCCGCCGACCTTCGCCTTCAGCTCCTCGATGGCACCCCCTGCGATGATCCGGCCGCGGTCGACGACCGTCAGCTCGGAGGCGAGCTGCTCGGCCTCCTCCATGTACTGGGTGGTGAGCAGCACGGTGACGCCGTCGCCGACCATGCGCTTCACCTCGTCCCACACCTCGTTGCGGGTGCGCGGGTCGAGCCCGGTGGTCGGCTCGTCCAGGAAGAGCACGGCCGGCCGCCCGATCATGGACGCGGCCAGGTCCAGCCGCCGCCGCATGCCCCCGGAGTACGTCGCCGCCGCCCGCTTGGCGGCCTCGGTCAGCGAGAAGCGCTCCAGCAGCTCGTCGGCCCGGCGGCGGGCGTCCTTGCGGGGCAGGTCGAGCAGCCGCCCGATCATGTACAGGTTCTCCCAGCCGGAGAGCTTCTCGTCCACGGAGGCGTACTGCCCCGTGAGCCCGATCACCCGCCGCAGCTGCCGGGGCTGCCGTACGGCGTCGTAGCCGGCGACGGTGGCGCGGCCCGAGTCGGGAGCGAGCAGGGTGGACAGGATCCGGACCAGGGTCGTCTTCCCGGCCCCGTTCGGCCCGAGGACACCCATGACGGTGCCCTCCCGCACATCCAGGTCGACCCCGTCCAGTGCCTTGGTCTCGCCGTAGTGCTTCACCAGCCCCCGCACGGTCACAGCGGCGCCGCCGGTGTTCTTGTCGATTCGCGTCATGCCCCTGACGATGTCAGCCCCCACCGACAAACCGCCGACAGACCGCCGACAGGGGCCCCGGGGCCACCGACAGCACGCGACAGCCCGCCGACGGGGGAAGATCGGCGGGCTGCCTGTGGTACCGCAGTGGCTCTGGCAGTGGATCTAGTGGACGGAGTGCTCCTCCTGCGGGAACGTTCCGCCGACGACCTCCTCGGCGAACGCCTTCACCGCGTTCCCCATGACCTCACGCAGGTTCGCGTACTGCTTCACGAACTTCGGCATCCGCCCGCCGGTCAGGCCCAGCATGTCGGTCCACACCAGGACCTGCGCGTCGGTCTCCGGGCCCGCCCCGATCCCGACGGTCGGGATGTGCAGCACCCGCGTCACCTCGGCCGCCAGCTCCGCCGGAACCAGCTCCAGCACCACGGCGAACGCGCCCGCGTCCTGCACGGCCTTGGCGTCCCGCAGTAGCTGCTGGGCCGCCTCCTCGCCCCGCCCCTGCACGCGGTAGCCCATCGCGTTGACGGACTGCGGGGTCAGGCCGATGTGCGCCATGACCGGGATGCCGGACTCGACGAGCAGCCGGATCTGCTCGTGCGACCGCTCGCCCCCCTCCAGCTTCACGGCCTGCACGCCCGCCTCCTTCACCAGCCGGGTCGCCGAGCGCAGCGCCTGCACCGGGCCCTCCTGGTAGGAGCCGAAGGGCAGGTCGCCGACGATCAGGGCGCGCGAGGTGCCCCGTACGACCGCCGCCGACAGCATGGTCATCTCGTCGAGGGTGACGGGCACGGTCGTCTCGTACCCGAGGTGGCAGTTGCCCGCCGAGTCGCCGACGAGCATGACCGGGATCCCGGCCTCGTCGAAGACGGACGCGGTCATGGCGTCGTAGGCGGTGAGCATGGGCCACTTCTCGCCGCGCTCCTTGGCGGCGGCGATGTCCCGCACGGTGATGCGGCGGGTGCCCTTGCCCCCGTACAGCGTCTTGCCGCCGTCGGAGGACTTCGTCTGAGCAGTCTGGGCAGCCGGAAGCTGCGTCATTGCACGGCTCCTAACACGTCATCTCGAGGCGCCCTGACGGCGTCCCCGGACCACGTCCATGGTGGCACCTCGTGTCGGCAAGGGCTAGGGGAGCCCCTGTGAGTTCCGCCCCCACGCCGTGAAACACAGGGCACGTAAGGGCTCGGTAAAAGATTCCAATACGAGACGGTCTCGTATCGAAATGGTTCTACGCTCGACGGCATGACTACTCCTGCCGACCGCGCCGCCCCCACCGGCCCCCGCATACCGGAAGCGGTGCACCGGCGCCGCTGGGCGATCCTCGGCGTGCTGATGCTCAGCCTGCTGATCGTCGTCCTCGACAACTCGATCCTGAACGTCGCCATCAAGACGATCTCCACTCCCGCCCCGACCGGCCTGGGGGCCACGCAGAGCGAGCTGGAGTGGGCGATCAACGCCTACACCCTCGTCTTCGCGGGCCTGCTGTTCAGCGCCGGTCTGCTGGGGGACCGGCTGGGCCGCAAGAAGGTGCTGCTCGGCGGGCTCGCGGTGTTCGGCATCGGCTCCGCGCTCGCCGCCTTCTCCGGCTCCCCGGGCGAGCTCATCGCCTTCCGGGCCGTCATGGGCCTGGGCGCCGCGTTCGTCATGCCGGCCACCCTCGCCGTCCTCATGCACGTCTTCGAGCGCGAGGAGCAGCCGAAGGCCATCGGCATCTGGGCGGGCGGCGTCGGCCTCGCCATCGCCATCGGCCCGATCACCGGCGGCGTGCTCCTCGACCACTTCTGGTGGGGCTCGGTCTTCCTCATCAACGTGCCGATCGTGCTGCTCGCGCTCGCACTGATGCTCTGGCTGGTGCCCGACTCCCGGGACCCGAACCCCGGCCGCCTCGACCCCGTCGGCGTCGTCCTGTCCGTCGTCGGCCTGGTGCTGCTCGTCTACGGCATCATCAAGGGCGGCCAGCTCGCCGACTTCACCGACGCCACCGTGCTGTCGACGATCGGCGCGGGGCTCGCGGTCCTCGTCGCCTTCGTGGTGTTCGAGAAGCGCAGCGACCACCCGTCCATCGACGTCACGTACTTCAAGAACAAGGTCTTCTCGGCCGCCATCACCGCCATCGCGCTGGTCTTCTTCGCGCTGATGGGCGTGACCTTCTTCTCGGTCTTCTACACGCAGAGCGTGCGCGGCTACTCGCCGCTGCAGACCGGTCTGCTGATGCTGCCGCTGGCCGCCGCCCAGATGATCTTCGCGCCGCGCGCCCGGCTGATGGTCGACCGCTTCGGCAACCGGGCCACCACGACCGCCGGACTGCTGGTCATCGCCGCGATGCTGGCCGCCTTCGCCACGCTGGAGGCCGACACCCCCATCTGGATCCTGGAAGTGATCTTCTTCCTGATGGGTACCGGCATGGCGCACATCATGACGCCGGTCAGCGTCGTCATCATGCAGGCCCTGCCCCGCGAGAAGGCCGGCTCGGCCTCCGCCCTCAGCAACACCTTCCGGCAGGTCGGCGGCGCCCTCGGCATCGCCATTCTCGGCTCGGTGCTGTCCACGGCGTACCGCACGGGCATCGAGGACAAGCTCGGCCAGTTGCCGCCGGCCGCCCGGCACACCGCGGGGGAGTCCATTGAGGCCACCCTCGGAGTCGCCGCGAAGCTGGGCCCGCAGGGCAAGTCCCTGGTCACCCCGGCCTACGACGCCTTCCTGCACGCGATGCACATCACCGCCCTGTGGGGAGCGGGCGTCGCACTGATCGGCGCGGTCGTCGTGGCGCTGTTCCTGCCCGGCAGGCCGCCGGTGCCCCAGGAGGGGGAGGAGGAGAAGGAGCTGTCGGACGCGCGGTCGTAGAACTGCGCGAGAATTCATCCCCGACCCGCTCGAGAGAGGACGGAGCGACGTGAGCCTCGCCGCAAGGCAACCCCGGCACGACGGCCCTGCGAGGGGCCGCCCCAGAAGCGAGGCCGTCGAGCGCGCCATCATCGAGGGCCTGATGAGGCTCCTGGAGGAGGGCGTGCCCCTCGCGGAGCTGTCCATCGAGCGCGTCGCCCGGACCGCCGGCGTCGGCAAGGCCACCATCTACCGGCGCTGGAGCGGCAAGGAGGAACTCTTCGTCGACGTCCTGCGCGCGGTCGAACCCCCCGAGCCCCCGCTCTCCGGCACCTCCATGCGTGACGACCTCGTGGCCCTGCTGGAACAGGCGCGCCGGCGCGGCCTGGCCAAACGCTCCTCGGCGATCCTGACCAATGCGCACGCCCAGATGAAGAGCAGCCCCAAGATCTGGGCGGCGTACGAGGCCACGGTCCTCGCACCGCGCCGCCGGCTCGGCCTGGAGATCCTGCGCCGGGGGCAGGAGAACGGCGAACTGCGCACGGACGTCGACCTCGAACTGCTGAGCGACATGTTCATCGGGCCCGTGCTCGTGCGCTCCGTCCTGCGCCCGGACGCCGACCTCCCCGACGACCTCGCCGCCCAGGTCGTCGACACACTCCTCGAAGGCCTACGCCCCGTCAGTTCCGCAGCTGACGGCCGCTAGTGTGCGCGTTTCGTCACAGACGGCGCTTACTGAGGGCCCGGTCGGAACTCGGCGCGCGGGCTCGTACGTCATCGCCCCCGTACGGCCGTCGGAGGACGGCGGGAACGGAACGGATCATCCCCTAGGGTCGTAGACACGGGGGCGATGGTGTGCACGGGCAGGCAGTGAGGCGACGGTATGGCGCAGCAGGCGTACATGACGGAGACGGGCAACGGCGGCTCGGGGCCCGAGCCCCGGGGAGACCGGCTTCGGCGCCTGTACGACCGGCTGCTCGGCGGCCGGCTCGGCGACCGGCGCATCTGGCGGCGCGGCCTCGTCCTGGCCGTGTGCGCGGTGCTGCTGGCCGTGGTCATGATGCTGCACTCGCGCATTCCGAACACGATCGGCAACCTGGGCAGCCTCGTCGAGACGTTCCTGCCCTGGCTGGGTCTCCTCATCCCGGTACTGCTCCTGCTCGCCGTGGTCCGCAAGTCCGCGACCGCGCTGGTCGCGGTGCTGCTGCCGGCACTGGTCTGGCTGAACCTCTTCGGCGGCCAGCTCACCGACAAGACCGCCACCGGCGGCGAACTCACCGTGGCCACGCACAACGTCAACGCGGAGAACCCCGACCCGGCCGGCACCGCCCGTGAGGTGGCCGCCTCCGGCGCGGACGTGGTGGCCCTGGAGGAGCTGACGGAGGGCGCGGTCCCGACGTACGAGAAGGCGCTGGACTCGACGTACCCGTACCACTCGGTGCAGGGCACGGTCGGGGTGTGGAGCAAGTACCCGCTGACCGGCGTGCGGGCCGTCGACATCGACCTGGGCTGGACGCGGGCGATGCGCGCCACCGTGACCGCCCCCGCCGGGCAGGTCGCCGTCTACGTCGCCCACCTGCCCTCGGTACGCGTGAAGATGGAGGCCGGGTTCACGGCCCGGCAGCGCGACCGGAGCGCCGACTTCCTGGGCGAGGCCATCGCCCATGAACCGCTGAGGAACGTCGTCCTGCTCGGCGACCTGAACGGCACCATGAACGACCGCGCGCTCAACGCCGTCACCTCCCAGATGCGCTCCACGCAGGGCGCCGCCGGCAACGGCTTCGGGTTCAGCTGGCCGGCGTCGTTCCCGATGGCGCGCATCGACCAGATCATGGTCCGGGGCCTGAAGCCGGAGAGCTCATGGACCCTCCCGGAGACGGCCAGTGACCATCTGCCCATCGCGGCCCGTGTGAGTGTCACCACAGGCGGCTGAGGAAAACCGCAGCTCAGGGCGCGTTCGGCAGGAGTCGGCAACCGAGGCTTCACCTCTTGGCGACCTCGCGGAATAGTGGGCCTGCGAGACTTTGTTCCGTACTTGAACATACGAAGTCACAGTACGAACCCCCGTAAGTCTCGAAAGGCTCCCTCATGCCCCTGGCCCTGCTCGCCCTCGCCGTGGGCGCCTTCGGCATCGGTACCACCGAGTTCGTGATGATGGGGCTGCTGCCCGACGTCGCGAACGACCTCAACATCTCGATACCCAGCGCCGGCCACCTGGTGTCGGCGTACGCGCTGGGCGTCGTCATCGGTGCCCCGCTGCTGGCCGCGGTCACCGCCCGGATGTCCCGCCGTACGGTCCTGATCGGGCTGATGGGGCTGTTCGTCGCGGGCAACGCGCTGTCGGCCCTCGCTCCCGACAACGGCTGGCTGCTGGCGGCCCGCTTCCTGAGCGGTCTGCCGCACGGCGCCTTCTTCGGCGTCGGCGCCGTCGTCGCGACGAACATGGTCGGCCCCGAAAGCAAGGCGCGCTCCGTCTCCCTGATGTTCCTCGGCCTGACGGTCGCGAACGTCGTGGGCGTGCCCGTCGCGACCCTCATGGGCCAGCAGCTCGGCTGGCGGGCGACCTTCCTCGGCGTCAGCGCCATCGGCCTGGCGGCGATCGCCGCGCTCGCGTTCCTGATCCCGCACGACCACGAGCACGCCACCGCGCAGGGCCTGCGCGGCGAACTGGCCGCCCTGCGCTCCGTCCCGGTCTGGCTGTCGCTCGGCACCACGGTCGCGGGCTTCGGCGCCCTCTTCGCGGCCTACAGCTACATCACGCCCATGCTCACGGACGCCGCCGGGTACGCCGGCGCCAGCGTGACCCTGCTGCTGGCCCTGTTCGGCGTCGGCGCGACCGCCGGCAACCTGCTGGGCGGCCGCCTGGCCGACCACTCCCTGCGGGGCACCCTGTTCGGCGGACTGGGCGCCCTGGTGGCGGTGCTGGCACTGTTCCCGCTGCTGATGCGCACGGAGCTCACCGCCGCCGTCGCCGTGATCCTGCTCGGCATGGCGGCCTTCGCCACCGGCTCCCCGCTCCAGCTGATGGTCATGGACAAGGCCGCCTCGGCCCCGTCCCTGGCCTCCTCCGCCAACCAGGCCGCCTTCAACCTGGCCAACGCGGGCGGCGCCTGGATCGGCGGCCTCGCCCTGGCCGCGGGCTTCGGGGTCACCTCCCCCGCCCTGGCCGGCGCGGCCCTGGCCGTGCTGGGTCTCGGCGTGGCGTCGCTGGCGTACGCGGTGGACCGGCGCAGTGCGCCGGTCGGCGGGCGCGAGCGGGTCGTGGCGAGCCATGTCCCGCAGGAGGCGGAAGCGGTACGCCGCTGACGAAAGGCCGGTGCGCCGGCGCTGTGACTCGGGCGGCAGCTCGCGGGTGTGTTCCGCGGGCTGCCGCTCTGTGTGCAGGAGGTTGTGAACGGGGCCGTTCAGCGCGGAATCACCCAGTCCGGTGTCCAGGTCCCGGCGGCGTCCTGGCCGGACGTCGTGGCGGCGAGGTGGGCGCGGAGGGTGGCCAGCGCTGGGTGGGGGTTGTCGCGGTGCCAGAGGAGCGAGTGCGGGTAGACGGGCGTCGGGCCGGTCACCGGGATGCGGCGCAGACCGTGGTCGGCCGGCCAGATGAGGCGGGTGTGCTCGCCCATGAAGGTGGCCAGGGCCGGGGTGTCGGAGATGGTGTCGAGGAGCGCGTCGGAGCCGAAGTTGGGGCCCGTCACCTCGATGGTGAGGCCGAACTCGGCGACGAGGTCGTCGTAGTAGGCGCCCCACTCGGTACCGGGGGCGATGCCGGGCATCCAGATCCGGTGCCCGGTGAGCTGGGCGACGGTCACCGACCGGGCGCCCGCCAGTGCGTGGGCGGGGCCGGTGAGGAGCTGGAGCGGCTCGTCGAGCACCCGGACGGACTCGATGTCCTCGGGAAGAGGCCGGCCGGGCGCGGCGACGGCGCGGAAGGACGCGTCGATCGCACCGGAGCGAAGGGCGGCGACGGCGGTCTCGATGTCGAACAGCATCATCACGTCGAGGTCGATCTCGGGGTGTGCGCGGTGGAAACCGCGCATCAGGCTCGACTGCGCGCTGCGTGAGGCGATCACGTCGACGCGCAGCGGACGGCGGCCGGGGCGCACGGACGCGCCGGCACGCTCGGCGACGCGCAGCAGCTCGCGTGCGTGGGGCAGGAACGCCTGACCATCGATGGTGAGTTCAGCCCCGCGTGGGGCACGGGTGAACAACCGCACGCCGAGGGTGCGCTCCAGCGCGGCGACGCGTTTGGAGACGGCCTGCTGGGTGATCGACAGGTCGGCGGCGGCTTTCTGGAACTGGCCCGCTTCCGCGACGGCGACGAAGGTGCGTACCGCTTCGAGATCCACGCCGATCCACCTTAGTGAACAACTGGTGGTTGTGGATTGCCGGCAGGTCGGTTGTTTGACCTGCTGTTGCCCTGCCCGCTTACCTCTCATCGGTCAACGTCGGTTTGTTCGGATGGGACCCCGAGGGGAGTGCGCTGAGCATGGTGGGCGGAAGACGGTTGGGCCGGCCGTTCGGCTGGCTGTGGGCGTCGTATGCCGTGAGCGCGTATGGGTCCGGCCTCGGGTTCGGGGCGTTGCCGCTGATCGCCGTGCTGGTGCTGCATGCCGGACCCGCTGAGGTGTCCGCGCTGTCCGCGGTGGGGCCTGCGGTGGGGGCGCTGATCGCGGTGCCGCTCGCGCCGTGGGTGGAGTTCCGGCGCAAGCGCCCGGTCATGATCACGATGGACCTGGCCCGGTTCGCGGCCATGGCGACGATCCCCGTCGCCTACGCCTTCGGATGGCTCGGTTTCGTCCAACTGCTCGTGGTCTCGGCCGTGGTCGCCGCGGCCAAGATCACCTTCAACGCGGCCAGTGGCGCCTGCCTCAAGGCTCTCGTGCGGCCGGACGACCTTCTCGTCGCCAACGCGCGGTTCGAGTCCACGAACTGGAGCTCCATCGCGGTGGGACCACCGCTGGGCGGGGCGGCGATCGGCCTGTTCGGGCCGGTCACCACCGTGGTGGCCGACGCGCTCAGCTACCTGCTCTCCGCGCTGGGCATCACCGCGATCCGCGGCCAGGACGAAGCGCCGCGAACGACCGACAGGAGACCGCTCCGGCCGGGCGCACTGCTCGACGGCTGGCGACACATCATGGGCCACCCCGGTCTGCGGCCGCTCTACCTCAATCAAGTGGTCGTAGCCGGGCTGATCATGGCCACCGAGCCGCTGCTGGCAGTGCTCCTGCTTCGCCAGCTCGGGTTCCCACCCTGGCAGTACGGCCTCGCCTTCGCCGCCCCCTGCCTCGGCGGACTCATCGGCTCGCGACTGGCCCGCCCTGTCGTGGCCCGCTTCGGCCGGCACCGGGTCTTCCGGACCGTCGGCACCCTGCGCGCCATCTGGCTGATCGGCCTGGCCTTCGTCCGTCCCGGCGTCGTCGGCCTCGTCACCGTGATGGTCATCGAGCTGGCGATCATCATCAACATGAGCCTGTACAACCCCGTACTCGCCACCTACCGGCTCGAACACACCCCCGAGCATCTCGTCGCCCGCACCCTGACGGCCTGGTCGATCGGCCAGCAGGCGTCCATCGCCGTCCTCACCGCACTCGCCGGGCTGCTCGCCGGCATCACCAGCCCACGCACCGCTCTCACGGTCGCAGGACTGCTCATCCTGACCACCCCGTTCCTGCTTCCCCGACAGGACCGGGCAACCGAGGGGACGCGGCCGGTCGGCCTCTCACTTCGGCGCGCGGGGAACACCCCACCAGGTCCGGGAAGTTCTCCGTGAACCACTCCCGGATTCACGGAGGTTGCCAGTGCTGGCTGCGCGCTACCACCGCTACGGCGGTCCAGAGGTCCTCTCCGTGGAGGAGGCCGAGGAACCCCACGCCGGCCCGGGGCAGGTCCGTATCTCGGTGCGTGCCACGGGCGTCACGCCCGCCGACTGGTACCTGCGCTCGGGGATGCTGAAGGAGATGGCCTCCCTGCGGTTCCCCCACATCCCCGGCATGGACGCCGCCGGCGTCGTCGACGAGGTGGGCGAAGGCGTGACCGGCACCGCCGTCGGAGACGAAGTGTTCGGCCTCGCCCCCCTGGCCCGGCTGGGCGGCGCCTGCGCCCAGTACGCGGTGCTGGAGGCATGGGCCCGCAAGCCCCGGGCGTGGTCCTTCGAGGCGGCGGGCGGTGCCGCGGGCAACGTCGAGACGGCCACCTGTGTGCTGGACGCCCTCGGGGCCGCCGAGGGCATGACCCTCCTCATCGAGGGTGCGGCCGGCGGCGTCGGCACGATGACCGCCCAACTGGCCAGGGCCCGCGGGCTGACCGTGATCGGCACCGCGAGCGAACGCAACCACGACTTCCTCGACGGACTCGGCGTCACCCCGGTCACCTACGGTCCCGGCCTGGCCGGTCGCCTGGCCCCGCTCGCTCCGCAGGGCGTCGACGTGGTGCTGGACGCGGCGGGCAAGGGCTCCCTCGCCGACCTGGTGGCCATCGCCGGAGACCCGCACCGCGTGGTGACGATCGCCGACTTCGACGCCGCCCGCCACGGAGTACGGATCTCCCGCTCCGGGGTGGGGGAGCCCGGCTGGTCAGGACTGCCGTACGCCGCGTCCCTCGCCGAGGCGGGCCGCCTCACCGTGCCGGTGCACAAGGTGTTCCCGCTGAAGGACATCGCCGCGGCGCACGAGGAGAGCGCCGCCGGTCACGCGCGCGGCAAGATCGTCGTCACCGTGTCCTGAGGCACAGAGCTCTCGCGGTCAGGCGCGGCGTGCCGCGACGACCGCCGAACTGGACGGCGTGGTCGGGACTTCGGTGGCGTCCAGGTCCGGGTGGGTGAGGTAGAAGAGGCGGAGCTCGTCCACCTCGCCCTCGAACCGGGGCGGCCAGTCGGCCGAGGGGGTGAAGTCGTCCAGGACGAGGATGCCGCCGGGTGCCAGCAGTTCGACGACCCGTTCGGGGGCGTCCCGCTTGCCGCCGCCGTCGCAGAAGAAGACGTCGAACGGGGCGTGTCGCTCAAGGAGCCGCCAGTCGCCGGTCAGCACGCTGACGCGGTCGTCGTCCGCGAAGACCCCGGCCGCTCGCCGGGCCAGCTCCTCGTCGCGGTCCACGGTGACGAGACGCGCACCGGCCCCCAGACCACTGTGCAGCCACGCGGTGCCCACGCCCGAGCCGGTGCCGCTCTCGGCGACGACCCCGCCGGGCTTGGCGGCGGCGGCCAGCCGGAGCAGCCTGCCCACTTCGGGGATGCAGCTCTTCTCGAACCCCGCCTCGGCGGCAAGCCGCTCTGCGGTCACCACGCGGTCCGGAACCACACGCCCTGCCATGATCAACCCCCCTGTCAGTGTCAGCCAGACGCTACCTGACTCTCCGTCAGTGAGCTGACCAGTTGGGCGAGTTCGTCGAACCGCCCGTCGAAGGCGTCGGTGCTCGCCGGCGGATCCCCGGCCGGCCGCCGGACATGGGCGGTCCGCATGCCGACCGCCTGTGCTCCGCGCAGGTCCCAGGCGTGGGCGGCCACCATGAGGACGCGTTCCGGTGGGCATCCGGCGGCGTCGAGCGCGAGCCGGTAGACCTCCGGCGCCGGTTTGTACGCCTGGACGGCTTCGGCGGACAGGGCCTGGTGCCAGCGCAGCCCGGCGTGCGCGTTGAGGTGCAGCAGCGCCGTGCGGCCGGCGTTGGAGAGCCCGATCAGGGGGAAGCGCCGCGCGAGTTGTCCGAGACCGGCGACGGAGTCGGGCCAGGGCGGCAGCCGCCGGCCCGCCGTGGCCAGCCGGGCGATGACCGCGGGGTCGGAGAGTCCGGCCCGCCCGGCCACGCGTCGTGCGGCCTCCGCGTCGATGATCTCCGTGCCGGCGTACGGGCGCAGCCCTTACCGGATACGCCGCTGTTCGTCCTCGCGGTGCTGTTGCCACAGGGCGAGCAGGTCGTCGAGGGCCGCCTCGCCGGAAGCGGGCAGGGCTTCGCGTATCGCGGCCCGAAGCCCCCCGGGCTCGTCGACGAGGGTACCGAGGACGTCGAAGACGACGACGTCGACATCGCTGATCCCGGGCATGCGTCCCCCGCCTTTCGCGCCGCTTGCGTCACCACCTGAGGCGGTGACGATGCTGTCACCGCCTCCGTCACCGGTCAAGGGGGTGACGCGGACGCCGGGTTGGTGCGCGGCGGCGCGGCGCGCGAGGCCGTCAGACCGACTCCCGCCACCCGTTCGTGATCGGCAGGCGGCGGTCCTTTCCGAAGCCCTTCACCGAGATCTTCGTGCCCGGCGGGTACTGCCGTCGCTTGTACTCCGCCGTGTCGACCATGCGCAGCGTCTTCGTGACCAGCTCGCGGTCGTAACCGGCCGCGACGATCTCGTCGGCGCCCCGGTCCCGGTCGACGTACAGATCCAGGATCGCGTCCAGCACCGGGTAGTCGGGGAGCGAGTCGGTGTCGACCTGGCCCGGGCGGAGTTCCGCGCTCGGGGGCTTGGTGATGGAGTTCTCGGGGATCGGCGGGGTCTGGCCGCGTTCCCGGGCGGCCCGGTTGCGCCACTCGGCCAGGCGGAAGATCGACGTCTTGTAGACGTCCTTGATGGGGCCGTAGGCGCCCACCGAGTCGCCGTAGAGCGTCGAGTAGCCGACCGCCAGTTCCGACTTGTTGCCGGGGGCCAGGACGATGTGGCCCTCCTGGTTGGAGATGGCCATGAGCAGCGTGCCGCGCAGGCGGGACTGGAGGTTCTCCTCGGCCAGGCCCGTCAGGCCCAGCGCGCCCATGTACGCGTCGAACATCGGCTCGATCGCGACCGTGCGGTAGTTCAGGCCGGTGCGGCGGGCCAGTTCCGCCGCGTCGTCCTTGGAGTGGTCCGAGGAGTACTTCGACGGCATCGACACGCCGTACACGTTCTGCGCGCCCACCGCGTCGCACGCGATCGCCGCGACCAGCGACGAGTCGATACCGCCCGACAGGCCGATCAGGACGGACTTGAAGCCGTTCTTCGCGACGTACGCCCGCAGACCCACGACCAGCGCCGAGTAGACCTCCTCGTCGTCGTCCAGGCGGTCCGCGTAGCCACCGGTGAGCTCGGGCTCGTACGGCGCCAGAGGCTTCTCCGACAGCACCACCCGGTCGATGCGCAGACCGTCGTCGACCACGCCCGTCGGCGCGTCCGCCGACGCCGCCGGCAGGTCCAGGTCCAGGACCACGCAGCCCTCGGCGAACTGCGGCGCGCGCGCCACGACCTCGCCGTCCTTGTCCACGACGATCGAGTCGCCGTCGAACACCAGCTCGTCCTGGCCGCCGATCATGGCGAGGTAGGCCGTCGTGCAGCCGGCCTCCTGGGCCCGCTTGCGGACCAGCTCCAGACGCGTGTCGTCCTTGTTGCGCTCGTACGGCGAGGCGTTGATCGAGACCAGCAGGCCCGCCCGCGCCGAGCGCGCCGCGGGGACCCGGCCGCCGTCCTGCCAGAGGTCCTCGCAGATGGCCAGGGCGACATCCACGCCATGGACGCGCACGACCGGCATGCTGTCGCCGGGCACGAAGTAGCGGAACTCGTCGAAGACGCCGTAGTTCGGCAGGTGGTGCTTGGCGTAGTTCAGCACCACCTCGCCGCCGTACAGCACCGCCCCCGCGTTCTGCGGCGCGCCGGCCGGCTGGCCGTACTTCGGCTGGGCGGTCGCGCAGCGGTCGAGGTAGCCGACGATCACCGGCAGCTCGCCGAAGCCCTCGTCGGCCAGGCGGACGGCGAGGCTCCGCAGCGCCGCCCGGGAGGCCTCCACGAAGGACGACCTGAGGGCCAGGTCCTCGACGGGATACCCGGTCAGCGCCATCTCGGGGAACACCACGAGATGCGCCCCCTGCTCGGCGGAGTGCCGGGTCCAGCGGACGATCGACTCGGCGTTCCCGGCGAGGTCGCCGACGCTCGAGTCGATCTGGTTCAGGGCGAGACGTAGTTGAGGCACGGGCCCAGTGTAATCGTCAGAGCGACGCAATGGGGTGGTGTGGGTCACGCCCACACCACCCCGATCCCCTTGCGATGGTCGGCTCGCGGAAGTCAGCGGCGCCGGTACGACTCCACGTACCCGCTCGCGGGCGTGCCCACGCCGGTGACGTCGTCGTAGCCCTTCACGGCGGACAGCGAGCTGTCCTTGCCCAGGCTGCGCACGGACGTGGCCAGGCCGCCCGTGGCGTCGTAGCCGTTCACGAAGTCGACGCGGGCCACGGCCAGGCCGGAGCCCGACGGGTCGTCGGTGACGTCGTGGTAGGCCTTCGAGCCGGCCTTCGCGTAGATCGCCGGGTTGGCGAAGCCGATCGGCGTGCCGCCGCGGGCCTCCTGGGCCAGCGCCTGGATGGCCGCGATGGTCGGCGCGGCGAGCGAGGTGCCGCCGATGCGGTACTCGCTGTACGCCTGCGTCTTCCCGTCGGGCATCGTCTGGGTCTGGCCGACCAGGAACCCGGTGTTCGGGTCGGCGATCGCCGCGATGTCCGGGACGACGCGGTTGCCCGCCGCGCTGTTGGCCTTCGCCAGCGCGTCCGGCACGACGCCCTTCTGGTACGAGGGCTCGGCGACGGTCCTGCTGGTGCCGCCGCCCGCGCCGGAGGTGAAGGCGCCGGGGAAGTCCGTCCAGCTCTTGCCGTCGGCCGACAGGTTCGCCTTGTCGGTGCCCCAGCCGGTCTCCCACAGGTACGTGTCGTTCTTGCCGACGGCCAGCGAGGTGCCGCCGACGGCGGTCACCCACGCCGAGTTGGCCGGGGAGTCGACCTGCTTCGTCCCGGAACTGGCGACCTCGTCGCCGTTGTCGCCGGAGGAGAAGTAGAAGCCGATGCCCTCGACCGCGCCCAGCTGGAAGACCTGGTCGTAGGCGGCCGCGAGGTCGGGCGTCTGCGCGGCCTCGACCTCGCCCCAGGAGTTGGAGACGATGTCGGCCAGGTGGTGGTCGACGACCTTGCCGAGCGCGTCGAGCAGGTCGGTGTCGTTGCAGGAGGCCGCGCCCACGTAGGTGACGTCCGAGGCCGGCGCGACCGCGTGCACGGCCTCGACGTCCAGGGTCTCCTCGCCGTACCAGCCGGAGGCCGAGCAGTCCTTGGTGTCCGTGTACTTCTTCGGCAGCACCTGGTGCAGCCGGCCGGTCTTCCAGGCCGCGTCGCCGTGCTTGCCGGCGTAGGTGGACGCGTCGTAGGCGATCGTCGGGGAGGCGTAGGCGTCCGTGATGGCGACCCGGACGCCCTTGCCGGTGCGCGTGCCCGCGCCGTAGGCGGCCCGCAGCTGCTTGCCGGTGTAGCCCTTGACCGCGTACGGGATCTTCGTACCGTACGCGTCCGGCAGCGTGCTCGCGGTGTTCGAGCCGTAGTACGAGGAGAACGGCCCGGCGTTGCGGAAGACGGTGTCCGGCGGCGGCAACTGGTCGTCGTGCGTGACCATGTGCGGGGCGTTGTCGAGACCCGTGACGGTCAGCACGGCGCCGGCCAGACCCGACGGCACGGAGGCGGTGCTCGCCGGGGCGCGGTAGGTCTTCGCGCCCTTGGCGAAGTTGTGCAGCTGGGCGCCGAAGGCCTTCTGTGCGGCGGCCACGTCACCGGTGACGGAGACGTAGTGCGCGGTGACGCCGGTGACCTTCAGACCGGCGGCCGTCAGCCAGGCCTTCACGGCCGCCACCTGGGCCTTGGTCGCGCCGAAGCGGGCCTGCGCCTGCTTGGCGGTGAGGTACTTGCCGTACGAGGCCGACGTCGGGTCGGAGACGGCCTTGGCGTACGCGGCGAGGCCGGCCGCGTCGCGGCCCTGGAGGTAGACCCGGGCCGACACCCCGGCGCCGTCGGAGGCGGCGCCCTTGTCGGCCCTGGCCGTGGCCCACGCGGGCTTGGTCCCGGCGAGCAGGTCGCGGAGCGGGTGGTCGGCGGCGTGGGCCGCGGGCATGCCGAGCGCCAGCGCGCCGACGAGCATCGGCAGTGTCGCCGCCATGCTCACTCCGGCACGCACCTTGGCGCGTTTGGATCTCATGGAACCCCCTGTGCGGTTCGACGCGAGTGGATCACTCGACCGTCGCCACTCTCGCGACGAACCGTTCATGCCAGGGGAATGCGCACCCCAAGAAGCGCTCTACGGAGGCCAAGAGGAAGCCAAGGGGCCGCGATACAGGGTGATTTGGGGCTTACGCCCTACGGGCGCGGCGCGGCGCCCCGCTCCTTCAGCAGGTCCGTCATCAGCCCGATCTCCGACTGCTGCGCGTCCACCATGCCCTGGGCGAGCCGCTTCTCCACGCCGACCTTGCACTTGTCGACACAGCCCTCGGCCATGTGGACGCCGCTCTTGTGATGGTCCGTCATCAGCTGGAGGTAGAGGATCTCCGCCTGCTTGCCGCTGAGTTCGCCGAGCTTCTTCAGCTCGGTGTTGGTCGCCATGCCCGGCATCAGCGCGCCGTCCTTGCCGGAGGCCATGCCGCCCATGTCCATCCAGGTCATCGGCGGCTCGGAGGACACCTTGGGCAGCCCCCACAGATCGAGCCAGCCGAGCATCATGCCGCGCTGGTTGGCCTGCGTCTGCGCGATGTCGTACGCGAGGCGCCGCACCTCCTCGTCCTTCGTGCGGTCGCGCACGATGTAGGACATCTCCACGGCCTGCTGGTGGTGCACCGCCATGTCCCGCGCGAAACCGGCGTCCGCGGACTCGGGGGAGGGGGTCCGGCCGCCGCCGTCGTCCCCGGCGACGGCGTAGGTGATCGCGCCGGCCGCGACGAGCGCCGTCGCCGCGGCCCCGGCGATCAGAGCGGCCTGCCTCACTGCGACAGCCCGTTCGTGCAGGCGGCGCCCGGCTCGGGGGTCTGCTCGCCCTGGACGAACTTCTCGAAGAACTTGTCGACGTTCGGGTCGCTCGCGCCCGTCACCGTGCGCTGGTGGCCCCACGCCGACAGCATGATCGGGTCCTTCTGGTCGTCCATCGGGCTCATCAGCGTGTACGGCGTCTTCTTCACCTTCGCCGCGAGTGCGTCGACGTCGGCCTTCTTCGCGCCGGCGTTGTACGTCACCCACACCGCGCCGTGCTCCAGCGAGTGCACGGCGTTGGTGTTGTTGATCTTCTTGGTGTAGACGTCGCCGTTGCAGTTCATCCAGACCTGGTTGTGGTCGCCGCCGACCGGGGGCTCGGAGGCGTACTTCACGGCCTTGGTGACGTGGTTGCGGGCCAGCTTGCCCTCCCAGGTCTTCACGCCGTCCTTGCCCGTGACGAACTTGCCCTTGCCCGAGGTGTCGGTGGCCGCCGTGTCGCTGCCGCCGTCGGACTGGGACCGCACGAGCACGACACCGCCGGCGACGAGACCGCAGACGATCACGACACTGGCCGTGATGGTGAGGATCCGGTTGCGGCGCTCACGGGCCTGCTCGGCGCGCCGCATCTCCTCTATCCGCGCCTTGCGGTCCGTGTTGCTCTTCTTGGCGGAGCCCATGGGGTGTCCTTCGTGGGGAAAGTGGGACGGTCGGGTGGGCTGATCGTAATGGGGGAGACCGGGCCCCTCGTAGGGCGGCCGCCGGATTGGGCTGAATCGATACGGCACCGACAGGTGACCGACAGCTTCCGCATTATTTGAACCTCAGATACCGATTACCTAGGCTGCGGGTATGCGGCTGCTGCGCTCCACCGACCTGGCCCTGCGGGTCCTGATGCGGCTCGCCGTCGCGGGCGAGTCCACTCCGACGACCCGGGACGTCGCCGCCGGCATGGACGTGCCGTACACCCACCTGGCGAAGGTCGTCGCGGAGCTCCAGCACATGGGCCTGCTGGCCGCCCGTCGGGGCCGCGGCGGAGGTCTCACGCTCACCGAGCAGGGCCGCACCGCGTCGGTGGGCGCCGTGGTCCGCGCCTTCGAGGGCGGCGGCGACGTCGTCGACTGCGAGGGCGCCACCCCCTGCCCCCTCAACTCCGCCTGCCGCCTGCGCGGCGCCCTGCGCCGGGCCCAGGAGGCGTTCTTCACCTCGCTGGACCCGGTCACGGTGGGGGACATCGTGGCGGAACCGACCGGGGCCCTGCTGCTGGGGATCTCGCGGGGCGCTGACCCCCGTGACGTCTAGGCCGCCTGCCCCGCCATCCACAGGTCCGGCCCGAACACCTCGTAGTGGATGTCGGCCGGTGCCACGCCCTTGCCGATCAGCTGGGCCCGTACCGCCCGCATGAAGGGCAGCGGTCCGCACAGGTACGCGCGCGTGCCCGGCTCGACCGGGACGTCGGCGAGGTCGACCAGGCCGGAGCGGGTGCCCGCCGGGGCGTCCTGCTCGTACCAGAAGTGGACGGCCGCGTCGGGCAGCTTGGCGGCGTAGGCCTCGTGGTCGCCGCGCAGGGCGTGGGCGGCGGGTGAGCGGTCCCCGTGCACGACGGTGACCGGGGCGCGGTGTCCCGAGCCGGCGAGGTGGGCCAGCATCGCGGTCATGGGGGTCACGCCGATGCCCGCCGAGGCCAGCAGCAGCGGGGTCTCGGGGCCGGCGTCCAGGACGAGGTCGCCGTAGGGCTCGGACAGCTCCAGGACGTCACCCACCTCCACGCGCGCGTAGAGGTGGTTCGAGACCTCGCCGTCGGGGGCGCCGTCGCCCTGCACGCGCTTCACGCTGATCTGCCGCAGGTCCGGGGCGGGCGCCCCCGAGAGGCTGTACTGCCGTATCTGCCGGGCGCCGTCCGGGAGCGCGACGCGGGCGGAGACGTACTGGCCCGCGAGGAAGTCCCGCACCGGACCGCCGTCGGCGGGCCGCAGCCGGAACGTGGCGACGTCGTCGGTCTCGGCGACGCGCTCGACCACCTCCCAGGACCGCCAGGCGTGCCCGCCGCGCTCCTCCCGGAGCCGCTTCTCGATCGCGATGAGGGCGTTCGCCATCAGCCAGTAGACCTCGTCCCAGGCGGCGGCGACCTCGGGGGTGACGGCGTCGCCGAGCACGTCGGCGATGGCGGCGAACAGGTGCTCGTGGACGATGTCGTACTGCTCGGGCGTGACGCCGAGGGAGGCGTGCTTGTGGGCGATGCGGTCCAGCATCGCGTCCGGCCGCTGCTCCGGATGGTCCAGCAGGTGCGTCGCGAAGGCGGCGATGGATCCGGCGAGCGCCTGCCGCTGGGTGCCGGCGGCCTGGTTGCCCCGGTTGAACAGGTCGTTCAGCAGTTCGGGGTGGGCCGCGAACAGCCCGGCGTAGAAGCGCTCGGTGATCGTGCCGAGGGCCGCGCCGACGGCGGGGAGGGTGGCGCGGACGGTGGCGGCGGACTGCTCGGACAGCATCGGGACTCCTCAGGACTCGACTGCCGCGCACCGTATTTAAAGTTGCATATGAAATGCAAATTAAGTGGGAGGGGGGCGAGTCGAACCGGCCGTTACGGATGCCGGTGCGAGCAGGCACTATGGGCGGAAGAGCAGTTCACCCGCCGTACGTGAGGCGTTCGGTCCGGGGCCGCCCGGGCGATCATGGTGCGCAACGCGTACGAAATGGTGGTGTGGTGGGATGCTCACGTGCCCGACCGCCTCCCGAGCTACGGAAGACAGGCGGCCTGACCAGCAAGGATGGGGAAGCGGAAGATGGACAAGCAGCAGGAGTTCGTGCTCCGGACGTTGGAGGAGCGCGACATCCGGTTCGTACGCCTGTGGTTCACGGACGTCCTGGGCTTCCTCAAGTCCGTCGCCGTGGCCCCGGCCGAGCTGGAACAGGCCTTCGACGAGGGCATCGGCTTCGACGGTTCCGCCATCGAGGGCTTCGCCCGGGTCTACGAGTCCGACATGATCGCCAAGCCGGACCCGTCGACCTTCCAGATCCTGCCCTGGCGCGCGGAGGCCCCGGGCACGGCCCGGATGTTCTGCGACATCCTCATGCCGGACGGCTCGCCGTCCTTCGCGGACCCGCGCTACGTGCTCAAGCGCTCCCTGGCCCGCGCCTCCGACCTGGGCTTCACGTTCTACACGCACCCGGAGATCGAGTTCTTCCTGCTGAAGGACCGGCCGCTGGACGGCAGCCGTCCGACGCCCGCCGACAACTCCGGCTACTTCGACCACACCCCGACCAACGTCGGCATGGACTTCCGCCGCCAGGCGATCACCATGCTGGAGTCGATGGGCATCTCGGTCGAGTTCTCCCACCACGAGGGCGCGCCGGGCCAGCAGGAGATCGACCTGCGCTACGCCGACGCGCTCTCCACCGCCGACAACGTCATGACGTTCCGCCTGGTCATGAAGCAGGTGGCGCTGGAGCAGGGCGTGCAGGCGACCTTCATGCCGAAGCCGTTCTCCGAGCACCCCGGCAGCGGCATGCACACGCACCTCTCCCTCTTCGAGGGCGACCGCAACGCCTTCTACGAGTCGGGCTCGGAGTACCAGCTCTCGAAGGTGGGCCGCTCCTTCATCGCGGGCCTGCTGCGGCACGCGGCGGAGATCTCCGCCGTCACCAACCAGTGGGTCAACTCCTACAAGCGCATCTGGGGCGGCGCGGAGCGCACGGCGGGCGCGGGCGGCGAGGCCCCCTCGTACATCTGCTGGGGCCACAACAACCGCTCGGCGCTGGTCCGCGTCCCGATGTACAAGCCCGGCAAGACGGGCTCGGCCCGGGTCGAGGTCCGCTCCCTGGACTCCGGCGCGAACCCGTACCTGTCCTACGCCGTCCTCCTGGCCGCCGGCCTGAAGGGCATCGAGGAGGGCTACGAACTCCCGCCGGGCGCCGAGGACGACGTCTGGGCCCTGTCCGACGCCGAGCGCCGCGCGATGGGCATCGAGCCGCTGCCCCAGAACCTCGGCGAGGCCCTGACCCTGATGGAGCGCAGCGACCTGGTCGCCGAGACGCTCGGCGAGCACGTCTTCGACTTCTTCCTGCGCAACAAGCGCCAGGAGTGGGAGGAGTACCGCAGCGAGGTCACGGCGTTCGAACTGCGCAAGAACCTTCCGGCGCTGTAAGGACGGCCGGCGCGGATTTCCGCGATCCAAACCCGGGGCCGACGGTCGGGGACCGTCGGCCCCGAGGTGTCTCGAAAGCTGTCGAAAGCTGTGTCACTCAAGGCCCATGGTCACGCCACCGACGCTAGAATATTCACCGCTCGTCACCGCTTCGGACCACCACTGGACAGGGGTGCAGCGAATTGACGACCGGAGAAGCGCTTCGCAAGCATGTGCCCATCATCGCCGAGCATGACACATGGATCAGCGTCGACCCGATCATCGGCTGCCCCGCGAATTGCGCCTACTGCTATCTCGGGCCAATCGGACTGAAGGCGCAGCAGCCCAGGCCAAGGGTTACTCCAGGGCGAGCAGTGGAAATGTTGTGCGAGTACCTCGATGAAACGCGCAGCGACCTGAGCCCTGACATGGATTCCACGCCTGTCTGCCTGGGCAACTATACGGATATGCTGCTGACCGCCACCAATCAGGAATACCTTCGCGGATTCGCGAGCGAACTGGCCGGTGCCGGCCTCGCCCGGCCTCTGGTGGTGGTGACGAAAGGGCGTATGCCACGAGCCCTCGCGGAGGCCCTCGACGCCCTGAACATCGCCATTGTCGTCTTCTGCTCGCAGTCCTTTCACCGCACGACCATGCGATTACGGACAGAGCGCGGTCCGGTCCTCACTCCGGACGAAACATTTGACGCCGGATTCAGCTGCCGGGACTTCGACAACATAACGATGGTGCACTTCTGGCGGCCGATCGTCCGCAGCAGCGTGCCGTCCGCCGACTGGGCGATCCGGACGGTACAGAGGCTGAAGGCTTCGGAGTACCGCTGTTCGGTTGCCATCGGTCTCTCCGCCGGAGCGGGAATCGCTCAGCAGGAACTGATCGAGACCGGTTTGCTGGAAGGGCGCTCCCGGGCATGTGACGAGATGTGGGACGACGGGGCCTGGACGGACATCAACTCCGCCGCGGCCGCTGTCGGATACCCGGTCTACCGGAGCACCTCGTGCGCCATCGCATTGGCCACCGGAAAAGCAGAAGCCCTCGGAGTGTGGGACCATCGGCGCGGCGCTGCGGAGCAGTGCCTGCCCTGTAACTGCCCAACGGCCCAGCGGGCCCTGTGCCGATCTCAGACTCTGCAACCGGAGGTGCCGGACGAGCCGCTTTCATGGATCGCGAGTCAACTGGGAGGCAGCACCTCCCGGCTCGAGGTACTCCCTGGCCGACGCGTCCGGACCTGTGGGAAGGCACAGCAGTCATTGATCAGCCTGACACTGCACAAGTATCAGATCGAACTTCTACCCGAATCAATCTCAGCAGAGCGTGCCTGGCTCGGTAGGTTCGGCAGGGAAGGCGGCAATGATTAGCTCTGGAACGATGGTGTCGGAACTCCTTCCGACCTGGTTGACCTACGCCGCGAAGCGATTGCGAAGCATCACCGGTTTTGTGACGGTGCACCCCAATGGGGGCGACCCTCGAACTCTTGCCTTCTCGCGCTACGAACATGTCACGAGGGTGGCTTCCCTGGCCTTGTCGTTAGGGGAAGAACGCAGCCTGCCGCGGTCGGAGGTGCTGCTGTTCTCCTGGCTGCACGACATCAATCGCTGGCCTTTCGCGCACAACGCCGAGAAGGGACACGTCGACCAGGCCGACGACATCGAGCGTTTCACGGCAGGCCGGTTGTCGACGGAAACCGTGAGGCAAGCCGCCGACATCGCACGCAAACGCGTTCCAGGTTTGAACCAAGCAGCACGCGCAGTGCTTCTGGCGGATATCGTGACCGGCTTCTTCGAGGACACCCTGTTCACGATCACCGGCCTGAACCTGTCGCCGTCCGAGCTCCCGGACGACGCGCTCGAGCTGCTGCGCCTGCCCGTCGGGGACTACGCCTTCCTGGAGGAACTCCAGTACCTCTACGTCCTGTTGAACCAAGAAACAGACGTGGCCAGGTACGTGCGCAACTTCAATTCACTGGTCTTCAGGTCCACCCGTAAATTTCTCTCCGACCATGATTTCCTGAGTTCTGATCCGCTGGAGAGCGAAAGGTTCTGGAACGTTCGCACGGCACTGCGCTCCGAGTTTTTGGAGGATTACATCTTCCCCCTGAACAACGAGAAGGTGTGCCACGGCGAGATGATCCGGAGGGTCCTCGTGGACCCGGTGGTCAGTCGCCTGGGTGAGAACGCCCAGACTTGCCTGACCCGGTGGACCGAAGTCGACATGGTCGCCTATGTGCTGCGTGAGCGCCTGGTGGCCGAGGAAACGGTGACCGAACTCAAACCGACCCTGGACTACGTGCGGAGGTTCGAGCCGAACCGCTGTTTCATGTGAGCAGGCCCGTCGGCCGGCGCCGCACCTCAGCGGCTCGCGCGGCGCCAAGCGCTGAGGTACTCCTGGTAGACGAATTTCTGAGTGGTGTTCCCACGGAACGAGTAACGCTTCAGCGTCGCCCGTGCGCCGATCCAGAGGCCGCCCACCATGGGAAGACCGGACGCGGTGGACGCGACCGAGGAAACACCCTCGGCAAGCTGGCTCTCCAGAGGCGTGATGTCGGCCGTGCTCAGTCCGAGGCGCTCGTTGAGCTGCTGCGCGATCTCCTCGATGTCACGCTCAAAACGGAGGACGTCTTCCTCGGTCCTGATACCGCGCACGAGCTCCCTCAGGGATCCCGCTTTCATCCGGTAACTCATGATGCGGTCACAGACGAGGTCGATCCATTCTCGCTCCGTCCGCAGACCCGCCTCTTCGTTGTTCCATAACCGCCCTCCCACCAACGGTAATTCAAGGCGGAGCAACTCGAGGTGACGAGAGCGTGCGGGGCCCGCGTTTTCGCTCAGGCTTTCATGGATGCCGCGAATCAGCTTGATCACATCCACCGCGGTCTCCTCGTCCAGACCGTCCGACAGGATCTGGCTGGTCACCGCGAAGTCCCGGCGCAGGCCGTGCGGCTGGTAGGCGTGGCCGGTGACAGTCGCTCGCGCCTGGTAGCGCAGTGACCTCGCCAGTGCCGCGATGAAGTTCGACGGCTCCACCGCCCCCGGCATCAGAGGGCGGAAGAGTTCACCGATGGCGACGGATGCCGCGCGTGCCCACTCGCCGAGTCGGTCCGGTTCGATTCCGTCCGAGGTCGGCACGCGAACCAGATGATGCGGAATCTGCGTCTGGTGGAAATCATTCCACTGCAGGATCCGCTTCCGGAGACCGATGTTTCCCGCCGCCTCCGCTTCCTGGTCGCAGGCATCCATGGAACGCAAGAACGAAAGCATCGCGTCCACGCCCCGCGTCTGCAACGTGCTGAGCACCTCTGTTTCAGCCGCGTCCAGACGCTGCACCGAGTCGGCGAAGACCTGTACCGGCGTGACCAGGCCGAGTTCGAGCAGGCGCCGTAAAAGGTACGGTTCGTCGCCGAACTGCTCGGAGGCCGGAGTGAGGTGCACCGGGTGGATCACTCTCACCGCGGGCTGAAAAATAAGGGACTGCACCAGTTCCACATAGGATTGGCGCGCGAATGGATCGCGACTCCGCTCGCCACGGTTCTGTGCGGTGATGAACTCCTGGGCGCTGATAAAGGTCGAATTATCGAGCGCAAGCGGAGGCATGCCCATATCGCGCATCGTACCGTCCGGCAAATTGACACGCCAGTATGCCGGACGGTGACAATGCGGCGGTGAGCCTTCCGGTCATCCCTGCTGTCGCTTCAGTTCCGCCAGAAGCAGGTGCAGCGGCTTCTCCGCCCGCTGCCGGTACTCCTGAATCGCCCAGCCGTTTCCGTCCGGGTCCCGGAAGTGCATGAACGTGGCGCCGTCGTCGGGGGCGTACTGGACCGGCTCCGAGACGTCGAGGCCGCGTTCGACGAGTTCCGCGTGGGCCGCCTTGATGTCGGCGACGCACAGCTGCAGGCCCTGGTAGGAGCCGGGGGCCGGGGTGGGGCCGGGAGTCATCTCCCAGATGGAGTCGCCGAGCGCGATCGAACAGCCGGAGCCGGGAGGCGTCAGCTGGACGATCCGCATCCCGGGCATGACCTCCTGGTCGATGTCCACGTGGAAGCCGACCTTGTCCCGGTAGAAGTCCCGGGCGCGGTCGATGTCGGTCACGGGCAGCGGGATGACTTCGAGCGTGAAGTCCATGGCATGACTCCTTCGTCAGGCATCGGTGAACCGCCACCTCGTCTGGCTGAACGGCTCCCCCTTACCGAAGCCGAAAACCGTGCGCGGCGCCACCGAGTAGACGGCCGCGTGTCCCGCGCCGTGGTGGAAATAGCCCTCCCGTACTTCGAAGTGCCAGAAAGCGCCGTACTTCGTCTCCCACGCGGCGGCCAGTTCGCGTAGGCGCCCGTCGTCGGTCACGCGTGTCGCCTCGCCCTCGACCACCAGGTCGTAGCCCTGGTTCCAGGTGTTCGTGCCGGTGGTCAGCACGACGTGCGGGTTCTCGGCGAGGTTCCTGGCCTTGCGCTCTTCCGGGCCCGTGCAGAAGTGCAGGGCGCCGTCCGACCAGACCGCCGGAAGCGGGGTGACGTGCGGGCGGCCGTCCGGGCGCACCGTCGTGATCCAGAACAGTTCGGCGGCCGTGAGCCGCGCCTCGGCCTCCTGCCAGTCGGTCGCGGTGGCCGTCTCGTCGCTGTAGCGGCGGTCCAGACGGGTCTCGGGGTGCATGGTGGTCATGAGGATCCTCCCGGTCCGTGGCCTCACAGGTGCAGACCCCGTCCGCCCGCCGAACTCATCGGAGCTTCCCCCGGCCCGTGCGGTTAGGCTCAAAGCCACGACCTTGATCCGATGCAAGTCCGAGGAACAGTGCGAGGGAGGCCCGGGATGACGGCGGCGCCGGGGCGCAGGAGCAGTACCTTCACGCGGCTGCTGCGGCACGGCTTCACCGACGCCTCCGCCGCCGAGCGGCTCCTGGACAGCGCCGAGCTCGCGCCCCTGCGCGACGACCCGGTGCTGCTGGACGCGCTGGGCGCGACCGCCGACCCCGATCTCGCGCTGCTCGGACTGGTCCGGCTGCTGGAGGCCCAGCCCGAGCCCGGCGCCCGCCGGGAGCTCCTCGACACGCTGATCTCGTCCAAGCCGCTGCGCGACCGGCTGCTCGGGGTGCTCGGCGCCTCCACCGCCCTCGCCGACCACCTCATCCGGCACCCGGACGACTGGCAGGCGCTCGTCATGTACGAGGCGCACGACCTGCACCCCGGGGTGGAGGAGTTCGAAGCCGGTCTCGCGGAGGCCACCGACGCCGTCTCCCTGCGCGTCGCCTACCGGCGCTGCCTGCTGTCCATCGCCGCCCGGGACGTGTGCGGCACCACCGGCGTCGCCGAGTCCGCCGCCGAGCTCGCCGACCTGGCCACCGCCACCCTGCGTGCCGCCCTCCGCATCGCCGGGGCGGCCGCGCCCGAGGACGTCGCCCTGTGCCGGCTCGCGGTCATCGCGATGGGCAAGTGCGGCGGCCACGAGCTGAACTACGTCTCCGACGTGGACGTCATCTTCGTCGGGGAGGCCGTCGAGGGCGCCGACGAGACCAAGGCGGTCCGCGCCGCGACCCGGCTCGCCTCGCACATGATGCGGATCTGCTCGGAGACGACCGTCGAGGGGTCCATCTGGCCCGTGGACGCCAACCTCCGGCCCGAGGGCAGAAACGGCCCGCTCGTGCGGACCCTCTCCAGCCACCTCGCCTACTACCAGCGCTGGGCCAAGACCTGGGAGTTCCAGGCGCTGCTCAAGGCCCGCCCGGTGGCCGGCGACCTCGACCTCGGCGCGGAGTACGTCGCCGCCGTCCAGCCGCTGGTGTGGAAGGCCGCCGAGCGCGAGAACTTCGTCCCGGACGTGCAGAAGATGCGCCGCCGGGTCGTGGAGAACATCCCCGTCGCCGAGGTCGACCGCCAGCTGAAGCTGGGCCCCGGCGGCCTCAGGGACGTCGAGTTCGCCGTGCAGCTGCTCCAGCTGGTGCACGGCCGGGCCGACACCTCGCTGCGCAGCGGCACCACGCTCGACGCGCTGAAGGCCCTCGCCGCCGGCGGGTACGTCGGCCGGTCCGACGCCGCCCAGCTCGACGAGGCCTACCGCTTCCTGCGCTCCATGGAGCACCGGATCCAGCTGTTCCGGCTGCGCCGCACCCATCTGGTGCCCGAGGACGAGGCCGAGCTGCGCCGCATCGGCCGCTCCCTCGGCCTGCGCACCGATCCGGTCGCCGAGCTGCTGCGCGAGTGGAAGCGGCACGCCACCGTCGTACGGCGTCTGCACGAGAAGCTGTTCTACCGGCCGCTGCTCGACGCGGTCGCCCAACTCGCCACCGGCGAGGCCCGGCTGAGCGTCGAGGCGGCCCGGGAGCGCATGGTCGCCCTCGGTTACGCCGACCCGGCCTCCGCCCTGCGCCACCTGGAGGCCCTGGCCTCCGGCGTCACCCGCAAGGCCGCCATCCAGCGCACCCTGCTGCCCGTCCTGCTGGGCTGGTTCGCCGACTCGGCCGACCCGGACGCGGGTCTGCTCAACTTCCGCAAGGTGTCGGACGCCCTCGGCAAGACGCCCTGGTACCTGCGGCTGCTGCGGGACGAGGGCGCCGCCGCGCAGAACCTCGCCCGCGTGCTGTCCGCCGGGCGGCTCGCGCCCGACCTGCTGATGCGCGCCCCGGAGGCGGTCGCGCTGCTCGGCGACGGGGACGGCGGTGGCCTCGAACCGCGCTCCCGGGCCCATCTGGAGCAGGAGATACTCGCCGCGGTGAACCGGGCCGACGGGGCCGCCCAGGCGGTCACGGCCGCCCGCGGTGTGCGTCGTCGCGAGCTGTTCCGTACGGCCGCCGCCGACATCGTCGGCTCCTACGGCACCGAGGAGCAGCCCGTCGAGGCCGACCCGGGCGCCCTGGTGGACCGGGTCGGCGGCGCGGTGTCGGACCTGACGGCCGCGACCCTCGCCGGCACGCTCCGCGCGGTCGTGCGCGACGGGTGGGGGGACAGCCTGCCCACCCGGTTCGCGATCATAGGGATGGGCCGCTTCGGCGGACACGAACTGGGCTACGGCTCCGACGCGGACGTGCTGTTCGTGCACGAGCCGCGTGACGGCGTCGACGAGCGGGAGGCCTCCCAGGCCGCCAACAAGGTCGTCTCCGAGATGCGCCGGCTGCTCCAGATCCCCAGCGCCGACCCGCCCCTCCTCATCGATGCCGACCTGCGCCCGGAGGGCAAGTCCGGCCCGCTGGTGCGGACCCTCACCTCATACGCGGCGTACTACCGCCGGTGGGCCCTGACCTGGGAGTCGCACGCGCTGCTGCGGGCCGAACCCGTCGCCGGGGACGAGGACCTGGGCCGCCGGTTCATCGAGCTGATCGACCCGCTGCGCTACCCGGCGGACGGGCTCGCCGACGAGGCCGTCCGCGACATCCGGCGGCTGAAGGCCCGCATGGAGTCCGAGCGGCTGCCGCGGGGCGCCGACCCCAAGCTGCACGCCAAGCTGGGGCCGGGCGGTCTGTCCGACGTGGAGTGGACGGTGCAGCTGCTGCAACTGCGGCACGGCGCGGCCGAGCCGGGCCTGCGCACGACCCGGACACGTCAGGCCCTGGCCGCCGCGCGTACGGCCGGTCTCATCACGGACGAGGACGCGGCGACCCTGGACGAGGCCTGGGTCCTCGCGACCCGCGTCCGCAACGCGGTCATGCTGGTACGCGGCCGGGCGGCCGACACGTTCCCCACGGAGCCCCGCGAACTCGCCGCCGTGGGGCGGTACTTGGGATACGGCCCCGGTCACGCCGGTGACATGCTCGACGCGTACCGGCGGACGGCCCGCCGGGCCCGGAGCGTGGTGGACGAGCTGTTCTACGGGGTGACGGAGCGTTAGCCCTGGCCCTGGTCGGCCCGCACCTCCCGCGCGTGCTTCATGAACCCCGTCAGCCCCACCTCGAACGCCCGGTCCGCCCGGCCCTCGCCCGACGCCGACAGCGCCTCGGCCAGCCGTGGGGTCGGTGACGAGGCGGTCAGTTCCCACATCGTCTCGGGGGCCGCGAGATCGAGGGCCGAGCCGAGGACCAGGTTCTCCAGGGCGGTGAGCAGGGGCATCACATCGACCGGGGCGAAACCCGCGTCGAGCAGCAGCGTCACCGCCCGCTCGTACTGCTCCAGCACGCGCGGTGCCCGCACGGGGGACGTCATCAGCAGCGGGATCGCCTTGGGGTGCGCGGCGAACGCGGCGCGATAGGAGCGGGCCCAGGCCTCCAGGGCCGTGTCCCAGGGGCGCAGATCCAGGGTCGCCGGGTCGATCGCCGCCGACACCCGCTCACGCAGCAGTTCGACGATGCCGTCCCGGCCCTCCACGTGGTGGTACACCGAGCCGGTCTGCGCACCCAGCCGCTTGGCCACCTGCGGCACGCTGAAGTCGCCGCGCTCGTCGACGATCTCGAGCGCCGTCGTCGCGATGCGCTCGCGGTCGAGGAGCGGTGTGCGCGGCCGTCCCATGGTCGGTGGTCCCCCTGAGGTCTTCCCGGATGCCGAGGTAGAGGCTACATTGCCAAAACCGAAAGCCTTTAGATTTACCGCGGTGATCCCGCGCGCCCGGACTCCCCCCACGTCCGCCGCTCGAAGGGCCTGCCCATGTCCGTCACCACCTCAGGGGAGCGCACCCCGGCCGCCACGGCGACCCTGCGCTCCGGCTCCCTCGGCACCGCCGACATCGCCTTCTTCGTCGTCTCCGCCGCCGCCCCGCTCACCGTCATGGCCGGCGTCGCCCCCCTCGCGATCCTGCTCGGCGGCGTCGGCGCCCCCGTCGGCTATCTCCTGGCCGGCCTCACCCTCGCCGTCTTCGCCATCGGCTTCACGACCATGAGCCGCCACGTCCGCAGCGGCGGCGCCTTCTATGCGTACATCACCCGCGGACTCGGCCGGCCCGTCGGCATCGGCGCGGCCCTGCTCGCCCTGGTCGGCTACAACGGCATGGAGACCGGCGTCTACGGCCTGCTCGGCTCCGCCGGCCAGGACACCGCGCGCGCCGTGTTCGGCGCCGACGTCCCCTGGCTGCCGATCTCACTGGCCGGCCTGCTGCTCATCGGATACGGCGGCTACCGCTCCATCGACTTCGGCGCCAAGGTGCTCGGGGTCCTGCTCGTCGCCGAGACCGGCATCCTCGTCCTCCTCGCGGGCGGAGTCCTGGTCAAGGGCGGCGCGCACGGGCTGTCCCTCGCCTCCTTCGAGCCCGGCAACGTCCTCGTCCCCGGCACCGCGGCCGTCCTCGCCTTCGCCTTCGCCGCGTTCACCGGCTTCGAGTCGACCGTCATCTACCGCCGCGAGGCCCGCGACCCGCAGCGCACAGTGCCGCGCGCGACCTACGCCGCCGTCGGATTCCTCGGCCTGTTCTACGCGTTCATCGTCTGGACCGTCATCCAGGCCTTCGGCGACGCCGAGATCGCCGGAGCCGCCGCCGAGAACCCCGCCGAGCTGTTCTTCACCGCCATCACCACCTACGTGGGCGGCTGGGCGGCCGACCTGATGCACGTCTTCATCGTCACCAGCGTCCTCGCCTCGCTGCTCGCCTTCCACAACGCCATCAACCGGTACGCCCTGGCCCTCGCCGAGGAGGGTGTGCTGCCGAAGGCACTGGGCCGCATCCACCCGCGGCACGGCTCCCCGTACGTGGCCGGAATCGCCCAGACGGTCCTCGGCGCGGTCGTCGTCCTGGCCTTCGCGGCGGCCGGCGCCGACCCGTACGGACAGCTGCTGCTGTGGGTCAACACCCCGGGGATGATCGGCCTGTTCCTGCTCCAGCTGCTCGCCGCGGTCGCCGTGCCCTGCTACTTCCGCCGGGTGCGCCACCAAGAGGGTGTGCTGCGGACGGTCGTGGCGCCCGTCGCCGCCGCCGTGCTGCTCGCGACGGCCATCGTGCTGGTGGTGCGCCACATCGACCTGTTCACCGGTGCGTCCCCGACGGTGAACACCGTCCTCGTCGTCACCGCCCCCACCGTGTTCGTCGTGGGCCTCGCCCTCGCCTGGTGGCTGCGCCGGCAACGCCCCGACGTCTACGCCGGCTTCGCCGCCGAACCCGCCGAGTAGCCACCGAACAGCCACTCCGGACAGCCACCGAACGGCCAAGTCCCACAAGGGAGTTCATCGCATGCCCACCGCCGATCTGGTCCTCTCCGGCGCCAAGGTCCGCACCCTCGACCCGGACCGCCCGTACGCCACCTCCGTCGCCGTACGCGACGGGCTGATCGCGGCGGTCGGCGACGAGAGGGACGTCCGCGACTGGTGCGGCCCCGGCACCGAGGTCGTCCACCTGGACGGCGCGCACCTGGTGCCCGGCCTCGTCGACGCGCACAGCCACCCCGTGTGGGGCCTGGACATGGCGACCGGCACGGATCTGTCGGGCGTGACGGACCTGGCGGGGCTGCGGGCCACCCTCGCGGACGCGGAGCGCACCGACGGGTGGGTGATCGGCTTCGGCCTCGACCACAACGCCTTCGGGGGCCGCCCCGTCGACCGGGACCTGATCGAGGACGTCCTGGACGGCACACCCGCCTTCCTGCGCCTCTACGACGGTCACTCCGCCCTGGCGACCGGCCCGGCCCTCACCGCGGTCGGCGTGCACGGCCCCCGGGTCTTCTCCCAGCGCTCGGAGGTCGTCTGCGACGCCTCGGGCCGGCCCACCGGGCACCTCGTCGAACACGCGGCGATGGACCTGGTCGCCGCGATCGCACCGCGCCCTTCCTCCTCCGCACGCCGGGCACGCCTGGTGGAGCTGCTGTCCGCCATGGCCGCGACGGGGCTGACCGGGGCGCACGTCATGGACGCCGGCGACCCGGAGCTGATCGGCTCCGTGGCCGTGGAGACGGTGCTGCCGGTGCGGCTGCGGTTCGCGCCCTGGTGCATGCCGGGCGCGGACCGGGCCGCCCTGGACGAGCTGGTGGCCGTACAGGGCCGGAGCGGCCGGCACTGGCGGACCGGCGGGGTCAAGTTCTTCATGGACGGCACCGTCGAGGGCGGCACGGCCTGGCTGGAGCACGCCGACTGCCACGGCCAGGGCACGGACGCGTTCTGGCCCGACCCGCAGGCGTACGCCGCCGCCGTACGGCACCTGCACGCGGCCGGGGTGCGCACGGCCACGCACGCCATCGGGGACGCGGCGGTACGGCACGTCCTGGACGTGGTCGAGGGGCTCGGCCCGGGCGGACGCGGGGCGCACCGCATCGAGCACATCGAGACGGTGCCGGACGCGCTGCTGCCGCGGTTCGCGCGCCTGGGAGTGGCGGCGTCGATGCAGCCGCCGCACACCGCGTACACCCGGGCCGACGGCACCGACGAGTGGTCCCGGCGGCTGGGCACCGGCCGGGCGGGCCGCGCCTGGCGGCTGCGCGACCTGCGGGACGCGGGCGCGGTGGTGGCCCTCGGCTCGGACTGGCCGATCGCGCACTACGACGCCCGCGCCGTACTGGCCACGGCCCGCACCCCGAGAGGCGCGGCGTCGGCCCGCGCCGGTCTGACCGGCCTGGAGGCACTGGAGGGCTGCACCACGCATGCGGCCCAGGCAGCGGGCGAGTCCGACACGGCGGGCCGCATCACTCCCGGTTTCCGCGCCGACCTGACGGCCCTGGAGCTGGACCCGGTGACCGCCCCGGCGGACGAGGTGACGGAGGCACCGGTACGACTGACGGTGACCGGGGGGCACGTGGTGTACCGGAAGTGAGTGCCCGGGCCGACTGCGCCGGGCAGCCCGGCCGGCGGCCCGTCGGCGACGACCGTCTGGCCGCTGCCGGCGCGGCATGCCGCCGGACAGGCCGGGTGCCTTGGGGCGGGGTGCGGTCATGGCGGCCGTCCGGCCGCCGCCGATGCGGCCGCGACCGGGCTCGGCGCCTGTGCCGGCCGGGCGGGCAAGGTGCCTTCGGGCCCGGCGCGTCCGGAAGCAGTGGAGCCGGTTGCGTGTCGGGCGCTGTCGGTGGCGGTCAGGGCTTGGTGGCGCGGGCCGGTTCGGGGCGTCCGCGCGGTCTGCCGGTGCCCCGCTTCGGTACGTCTCTCGGCAGTGCGTACGGATGCCTCCCGTACCAGACACCCGCCACCGCGAAACCGAAGGACAGGCAGAGCACGCCACCGACGGCATCCAGCCAGAAGTGGTTCGCCGTGGCGACGATGACCACCAGCGTCAGTGCCGGGTACAGCAGGCCCAGCACCCGCACCCAGGGGACCGTCGCCAGGGCGAAGATCGTCAGGCCGCACCACGTGGACCAGCCGATGTGCATCGACGGCATCGCGGCGTACTGGTTGGACATGTGTTTCAGGTCGCCGGACGCCATCGACCCCCAGGTCTGGTGGACCATGACGGTGTCGATGAAACCGCCGCCGTTCATCAGCCGTGGGGGTGCGAGCGGATACAGGTAGTAACCGACCAGGGCGACGGCGGTCGTCGCGAACAGCACCAGGCGGGTCGCCGCGTACCGGCCGGGATGGCGACGGTACAGCCACACCAGCACACCCAGCGTCACCACGAAGTGCAGCGTCGCGTAGTAGTAGTTCATGCCGATGATCAGCCAAGTCACCGAGTTCACGGACCGGTTCACCGACTCCTCCACGGCGATGCCCAGAGCGTGCTCGGTCTGCCAGATCCAGTTGGCGTTGCGCAGCGCCTCGGTCCTCTGCTCCGGCACGGCGTTGCGGACGAGCGAGTACGTCCAGTAACTCACCGCGATCAGCAGGATCTCGAACCAGAACCGGGGCCGGCGGGGGGTGCGCAGCCGGGGGAGGAGACCCCGTCCCGGATCGGCCGCGACCGGGTCCGGAACGGCCGCTTTCCGGCCGTCCAGCGTCGTCACGGTCGTGTCACCCATAGGCACAAAGTCTGCCAGAAAAGCCCTGATCCCCCGATCATCCCCCGCTCTGGTGCGGACCGCATGTTCTGCGGCGAAATCCAGCCGGGAACCTCAGGGGCGGGCGCGGTCCCCGGGCGCCGAAGCGGTCGACCCGCGCACCACCAGTTCCGGCATGAACACGAACTCGCTGTGGGGCGCGGGCGTCCCGCCGATCTCCTCCAGCAGTGTGCGGACCGCCGCCTGGCCCATCGCCGGGACCGGCTTGCGGATCGTCGTCAGCGGCGGGTCGGTGAAGGCGATCAGCGGCGAGTCGTCGAAGCCGACCACGGAGACGTCCTTCGGAACCTCCAGGCCGCGCTGTCGCGCCGCCCTGATCGCGCCCAGCGCCATCATGTCGCTGGCGCACACCACGGCCGTGCAGTTCCGCTCGATCAGTGCCGTGGCCGCGGCCTGCCCGCCCTCCAGGGTGTAGAGGGAGTGCTGGACCAGCTCCGTCTCGACGGCCTCGGCACCCAGCCCCAACTGGTCCTGCATGGTGCGTACGAACCCCTCGATCTTGCGCTGCACGGGCACGAACCGCTTGGGCCCCAGGGCCAGACCGATCCGCGTGTGCCCGAGGGACACCAGGTGCGTCACCGCGAGGTTCATCGCCGCGCGGTCGTCGGGGGAGATGAACGGCGCCTGCACCTTCGGCGAGAAGCCGTCGACCAGCACGTACGGCACGCCCTGCGCGCGCAGCCGGTCGTAGCGCTGCATGTCGGCGGTGGTGTCCGCGTGCAGCCCGGAGACGTAGATGATGCCGGCGACCCCGCGGTCCACCAGCATCTCCGTGAGCTCGTCCTCGGTCGAGCCGCCCGGCGTCTGCGTGGCCAGCACCGGCGTGTAGCCCTGCCGCGTCAGCGCCTGGCCGATGACCTGGGCCAGGGCCGGGAAGATCGGGTTCTCCAGCTCCGGGGTGATCAGACCCACCAGGCCCTCGCTGCGCTGCCGCAGCCGCACCGGGCGTTCGTAACCCAGCACGTCGAGGGCGGCCAGCACGGACTGGCGGGTGGTGGCGGCGACGCCCGGCTTCCCGTTGAGGACGCGGCTGACGGTCGCTTCGCTCACCCCCGCCTGCGCAGCGATGTCGGCAAGCCGTGTGGTCACAGCACCGGACTGTAGCGGCCGGGGTTCCGCTTGCACACCGACGGGACGCCTGGTGCGGGCCGGCGCACGGCCCGCTGCGGGTTGCTTGGTCATCGCGGTCCCTCGAAGTCGTGGTCGGCGTCCGATCCGCAACGGATGATTCACCCCGGCGGCAACGGATGGCAAGTGCTTGCAGAGTCTTGCACAACTGCCCGACTCCCCGCCCGACAGCCGGAAATCCCCGCTCCACAACGGTCAGGAGTAGATCCGGAGTAGACCCGGAAGAGGTCACGGCAGGATAACCATCCGCACCCCTTGCAACTTTTTGCTGCAAGGTCTTTCGCAAGTCGTTGCGGCGCGGCTAATCTCACCGACGCCCGGCGGCCAACGGCGCAGTCGGCAGCACGAAACGGGCTTTCACCCTCAAGGAGAACTCATGCGGCGTGGCATAGCGGCCACCGCGCTGGTGGCGTCCCTCGCCCTGGCGGCGACGGCGTGCGGCGGGAGCGACAGCGGCGACGAGGCCGACGGCCCGGTCACCATCACCTGGTGGGACACCTCCAACGCCACCAACGAGGCGCCGACGTACAAGGCCCTGGTCAAGGAGTTCGAGGCCGCCAACAAGGGCATCAAGGTCAACTACGTCAACGTCCCCTTCGACCAGGCGCAGAACAAGTTCGACACCGCCGCCGGTTCCAAGGGCGCCCCCGACGTGCTGCGCTCCGAGGTCGGCTGGACCCCGGCCTTCGCCAAGAAGGGCTTCTTCGCGCCGCTGGACGGCACCGAGGCCCTCGCCGAGCAGGACAAGTTCCAGCCCAGCCTGATCGAGCAGGCCAAGTACGACGGCAAGACCTACGGCGTCCCCTTCACCACGGACACCCTCGCCCTCGTCTACAACAAGGCCCTGTTCAAGAAGGCCGGCGTCGAAGCCCCCAAGACCTGGGACGACCTGAAGAAGGCCGCCGCCACCATCAAGGACGAGACCGGCGTCGACGGCTACTGGGGCTCCACCCAGGCCTACTACGCCCAGTCCTTCCTCTACGGCGAGGGCACCGACACCGTCGACGTCGACGCCAAGAAGATCACCGTCACCTCGCCCGCCGCCAAGAAGGCCTACGGCACCTGGCAGAGCCTCTTCAAGGGCAAGGGCCTGCACAAGGCCGACACCACCGCCGACGCCTACGCCCACATCCAGGAGGCGTTCGTCAGCGGCAAGGTCGCCTCGATCGTCCAGGGCCCGTGGGAGATCACGAACTTCTACAAGGGTTCGGCCTTCAAGGACAAGAACAACCTCGGCATCGCCACCGTCCCGGCCGGATCCACCGGCAAGGCGGGCGCCCCGACCGGCGGCCACAACCTCTCCGTGTACGCGGGCTCGGACAAGGCCCACCAGGAGGCCTCGCTGAAGTTCGTGAAGTTCATGACCTCGGCGAAGGCCCAGGAGACCATCGCGCTGAAGAACTCCACGCTCCCCACGCGCGAGGACGCCTACACCGACAAGGTCAAGGCCGACCCCGGCATCGCCGGCTACCAGGGCGTGCTGTCCTCCGCCCAGCCGCGCCCGGCGCTGCCCGAGTACAGCTCGCTGTGGGGTCCGCTCGACGATGAGCTGATCGAGATCGCGGGCGGCAAGGAGTCCCTGGACAAGGGCCTCGGCGACGCCGAGACCGCCATGACCAAGCTGGTGCCGGACTTCTCCAAGTGACCGCCGTGTGGCCGCCGGATCCCCCGGTCATGGGGGAGGGGGTCCGGCGGCCACCGGCCTCGCCCCCGCCCGGGCGGCTCCCCTCCGAACTCCTTGAACCTCCAGAAGGTGCCGAACCATGACAGTCGTCATCGACCGAGCGACCGGCAAGCGGCGCGGTGAGCGGGAACCGCGGCCCGGGCCGGGCAGCCGGCTGAAGCACGGCTTCCACAAGCACTGGTACGCCTACGCGATGATCGCGCCGGTGGCGGTCGTCCTCGGCGTCCTCGTGCTGTACCCGCTGGCGTACGGCCTGTACCTCACCCTCACCGACGCCACCAGCCTGAACACCGCCCGCACGATCGGCGTCAACGAGATCGACGCCACCTACAAGTTCATCGGCCTGGACAACTACGCCGACATCCTGTGGGGCCCGACGGCGTACGACCGCTTCTGGTCGCACGTTCTGTGGACGGTCTTCTGGACGGCGGCCTGTGTCGCCCTGCACTACGGCATCGGTCTCGGTCTCGCCCTGCTGCTCAACCAGAAGCTGCGCGGCCGCACCCTCTACCGGATGATCCTGGTCCTGCCCTGGGCCGTGCCGACCTTCGTCACCGTGTTCGGCTGGCGATTCATGCTCGCCGACGGCGGCATCATCAACTCCGGCCTGGACTTCCTGCACCTGCCGACACCGCTGTGGCTGGAGGACACCACCTGGCAGCGGTTCGCCGCGATCATGGTCAACACCTGGTGCGGCGTGCCGTTCATGATGGTCTCGCTGCTCGGCGGACTCCAGTCGATCGACGCGAGCCTGTACGAGGCGTCCGAGATGGACGGCGCCAACGCCTGGCAGCGCTTCCGCTACGTCACCCTGCCCGGCCTGCGGTCCGTCAGCACCACCGTCGTGCTCCTCGGCGTGATCTGGACCTTCAACCAGTTCGCCATCATCTTCCTGCTGTTCGGCAACACCGCCCCGGACGCCCAGATCCTCGTGACCTGGGCCTACCAGCTGGGCTTCGGACAGCAGCCGCGCGACTACGCCCAGTCCGCCGCCTACGGGATCCTGCTCCTGTCCATCCTGATCGTCTTCACGTCCTTCTACCGCCGCTGGCTGAACCGCAACGACCAGCAGCTCGCGATCTGAGGCAGGAGTCCGACATGAGTACGACCATCCGCCGCCGCGGCGAGCACAGCCGCACGGCCTCACTCGTCTCGCACGCCGTCCTGATCGGCGCGAGCCTGACCGCGCTCTTCCCGATCGCCTGGCTGGTCTTCCTGTCCCTCGGCCCGGACAAGGACGACTACCTCCACCCCGGACGCATCTGGGGCAAGATGGCGCTCGACAACTACGCGTTCGTCCTGCAGGACACCAATTTCTTCCACTGGCTGAAGAGCACGCTGATCGTGGGGCTGGGCACGACATTCATCGGCGTCGTCGTCGCCGCGTCCACCGGCTACGCGGTCTCCCGCATGCGGTTCCCCGGCTACCGGAAGCTGATGTGGGTGCTGCTCGTCACCCAGATGTTCCCGATCGCGGTACTGATCGTGCCGATGTACCAGATCCTCTCGGATCTGCAGCTCATCGACAGCTACCTTGGTCTCATCCTTGTCAACTGCACCACGATCGTGCCGTACTGCGCCTGGCTGATGAAGGGCTATTTCGACACCATCCCGTTCGAGATCGACGAGGCCGGGCGCGTCGACGGGCTGACCCCCTTCGGCACGTTCGCGCGGCTCATCCTGCCGCTGGCCAAGCCGGGCCTCGCGGTCGCGGCGTTCTACAGCTTCCTCACGGCCTTCGGTGAGGTCGCGTTCGCTTCGACGTTCCTGCTGAGTGACGACAAGTACACGTTCGCCGTCGGTCTCCAGACGTTCGTGAGCGAGCACGACGCGCAGCGGAACCTGATGGCCGCGACGGCCGTTCTGATTGCCATACCGGCTGCCGCGTTCTTCTATCTCGTGCAGAAGAATCTGGTGACCGGGCTTACTGCCGGCGGTACGAAGGGGTGACCTTTTGTTGAGTGACCGGCTGCGGGTTCGTTGTGGCTGGTCGCGCAGTTCCCCGCGCCCCTGAGGGGGCGCGTGGGTGGGCGGCCGTGGTGCCCATCCGACCCCGCTGTGCCGCGGCCGCCCCAGACCCCACCCCACGTCTCACATGACCACACCTCAGTTACGCATCAAGGACGACATGAGCCAGCACTCAGCCGCACCTGTCCCCACTCCCTCGTCCGCCGTGGCCGTCGCCAAGCGTCGCGACTGGTGGCGGGACGCGGTGATCTACCAGGTGTACCCGCGCAGCTTCGCCGACAGCAACGGCGACGGCATGGGCGACCTGGAAGGTGTCCGCACCCGCCTGCCGTATCTGCGCGACCTCGGCGTGGACGCCGTGTGGCTCAGCCCCTTCTACGCCTCGCCGCAGGCCGACGCCGGCTACGACGTCGCCGACTACCGGGCCGTCGACCCGATGTTCGGCAACCTCCTGGACGCCGACGCGCTGATCCGCGACGCCCATGAGCTGGGCCTGAGGATCATCGTCGACCTCGTGCCCAACCACTCCTCCGACCAGCACGAGTGGTTCAAGCGGGCCGTCGCGGAGGGCCCGGGCTCACCGCTGCGGGACCGCTACCACTTCCGCCCCGGCAAGGGGAAGAACGGCGAACTCCCGCCCAACGACTGGGAGTCGATCTTCGGCGGCCCGGCCTGGACGCAGGTCCCGGACGGTGAGTGGTACCTGCACCTCTTCGCCCCCGAGCAGCCCGACTTCAACTGGGAGCACCCGGCGGTCGGCGACGAGTTCCGTTCCATCCTGCGCTTCTGGCTGGACATGGGCGTCGACGGCTTCCGGATCGATGTCGCCCACGGTCTGGTGAAGGCGGAGGGGCTGCCCGACCTTGGATCCCATGACCAGGTGAGGCTGCTGGGCAACGATGTCATGCCGTTCTTCGATCAGGACGGGGTGCACGAGATCTACCGGCAGTGGCGGCGCATCCTCGACGAGTACTCGGGTGAGCGCATCTTCGTCGCCGAGGCGTGGACGCCGACCATCGAGCGCACCGCCAACTACGTCCGCCCGGACGAGCTGCACCAGGCCTTCAACTTCCAGTACCTCAGCACCCACTGGGACGCCGCGGAGATGCGCGAGGTCATCGACCGCACCCTGGACGCCATGCGCCCGGTCGGCGCCCCCGCCACCTGGGTCCTGTCCAACCACGACGTGACCCGGCACGCCACCCGGTTCGCCAACCCGCCCGGCCTCGGCACCCAGATCCGTCTGGCCGGCGACCGGGATCTGGGCCTGCGCAGGGCCCGGGCCGCGACCCTGCTGATGCTGGCGCTGCCCGGCTCGGCCTACGTCTACCAGGGCGAGGAGCTGGGTCTTCCGGACGTCGTGGACCTGCCCGACGAGGTGCGCCAGGACCCGGCGTACTTCCGGGGCGCGGGCCAGGACGGCTTCCGTGACGGATGCCGGGTGCCGATCCCCTGGACCCGGACCGGGTCGTCGTACGGCTTCGGCGACGGGGGCAGCTGGCTGCCGCAGCCGGAGGGCTGGGGCGAGCTGAGCGTCGAGGCGCAGACCGGCGCGCCCGGCTCGACCCTGGAGCTGTACCGGGCCGCGCTCGCCGTGCGCCGGGAGCAGCCCGACCTCGGTGCCGGCGCGTCCGTGGAGTGGCTGCGGGCTCCCGAGGGCGTGCTCGCCTTCCGGCGCGGGGAGTTCGTGTGCGTGGCCAACACCACTGGCGAGTCGGTGGCGATGCCGGCGTACGGCCGGGTGCTGGTCGCGAGCGGCGAGGTCGTCGAGGTCGACGACGAGGCGAAGGTGCCGGCCGACACCACGGTGTGGTGGAGCACCGCGATCACCACCTGATTTTCCGTTGAATTTGGCACGGCCCGCTGCCCTTCGGGGCGGCGGGCCTTTACCATCTGCGTCACCGCAAGGTTTCTGAACCTTGCAGCAAGAATCCGCAACAGTCCTTCAACGAAGAAGGAAGCCCCACATGGCACGCAGACACCTCGCCGCCGCCGCGCTCTTCGCGGCTGCGGTTGTCATGAACCCGACTGGCGCCCAGGCCTCCCCACCTGGCACCAAGGACGTCACCGCCGTCCTCTTCGAGTGGAAGTACGCCTCCGTCGCCCGCGAGTGCGGCAGCACCCTCGGCCCCGCCGGATACGGCTACGTCCAGGTCTCCCCGCCCGCCGAGCACATACAGGGCCCGCAGTGGTGGACCTCGTACCAGCCGGTCAGCTACAAGATCGCCGGTCGGCTCGGTGACCGCGCGGCCTTCAGGAACATGGTCGACACCTGCCACGCGGCCGGTGTGAAGGTCGTCGTCGACACGGTGATCAACCACATGTCGGCGGGCGACGGCACCGGCACCGGCGGCTCGTCGTACACGAAGTACACCTACCCCGGCCTGTACTCGTCGTACGACTTCGACGACTGCACGAGCCGGATCAGCACCTACCAGGACCGCTGGAACGTCCAGCACTGCGAACTGGTGGGCCTCGCCGACCTGGACACGAGTGAGACCTACGTCCGAGGCGCGATCGCCGGGTACATGAACGACCTGCTCTCCCTCGGCGTGGACGGCTTCCGCGTCGACGCGGCCAAGCACATGGACGCCGCAGACCTGGCGAACATCAAGTCCCGGCTGAGCAATCCGTCGGCGTACTGGAAGCAGGAGGTCATCCACGGTGCCGGCGAGGCCGTCCAGCCCACCGAGTACACCGGCAACGGCGACGTCCAGGAGTTCCGCTACGCCTACGACCTCAAGCGGGTCTTCCTAGGCGAGAACCTCGCCTATCTGAAGAACTACGGCGAGGGCTGGGGCTACATGAACAGCGGCGTCTCCGGCGTCTTCGTCGACAACCACGACACCGAGCGCAACGGCTCCACCCTCAGCTACAAGGACGGTGCGAACTACACGCTGGCCCACGTCTTCATGCTGGCCTGGCCCTACGGAGCCCCGGACATCAACTCCGGCTACGAGTTCACCGACCACGACGCCGGCCCGCCGAACGGCGGCACGGTCGACGCCTGCTGGCAGGACGGCTGGAAGTGCCAGCACAACTGGCCGGAGATCAAGTCCATGGTCGCCTTCCGCAACGCCACCCGCGGTGAGGCCGTCACCAACTGGTGGGACAACGGGGGCGACGCCATCGCCTTCGGCCGGGGCGGCAAGGGGTTCGTGGCCATCAACCACGAGCCGGGCTCCCTGACCCGGACGTACCAGACGTCGATGCCTGCGGGGACGTACTGCAACGTGCAGAACAACACGACCGTGACGGTGAACTCCAGCGGGCAGTTGACGGCCACGCTGGGCTCGAACACGGCCTTGGCGATCCACGCGGCCAAGCGAAGCTGCTGAAAGTTCTTTCCAGCAGTTGCAGGACTCTTGCTGAAAGCGTTTCGGCGGCGATACGTTCGCGCGGGGTCGGACCCGAGAGAGCCGCAATCGCAAGGAGTCCACGTCAGTGATACCGAGATGGCCGGTGCCGTCCAGGCGCCGAACCTCCCGTGCCGGACGGGTCGCTGCGGTCACCGCCACCGCGCTGGCCGCAGCACTCGTCCAGCCTCTCGCCGCCGGGGCGGCCACCCCACCGGCGCCCCCGTCCGACGCGAAGCTCGCCGCCGAGCCCGCCCGCCACGACGCCACCCGTGAACAGTTCTACTTCGTCCTGCCGGACCGTTTCGCGGACGGCGACCCGCGCAACGACAAGGGCGGGCTGACCGGTTCACGCCTGTCCACCGGCTACGACCCCACCGACAAGGGCTTCTACCAGGGCGGCGACCTCAAGGGGCTGACCAAGAAGCTCGACTACATCAAGGGCCTCGGCACCACCGCCCTGTGGATGGCCCCGATCTTCAAGAACCAGCCCGTGCAAGGCACCGGCGCGAACGCCTCCGCCGGCTACCACGGGTACTGGATCACCGACTTCACCCAGGTCGACCCGCACTTCGGCACCAACGAAGACCTCGAAACCCTCATCGACAAGGCGCACGCCAAGGGCATGAAGGTCTTCTTCGACGTCATCACCAACCACACGGCGGACGTCGTCGACTACGAGGAGAAGTCCTACGACTACCTCTCCAAGGGTGCCTTCCCGTACCTGACGAAGGACGGCGTGCCCTTCGACGACGCCGACTACGCGGACGGGCGGCGGGACTTCCCCCGCGTCGACAGCGGCTCCTTCCCGCGGACGCCGAAGGTGACCCGGAAGAACAAGGTCCCGTCCTGGCTCAACGACCCGACGATGTACCACAACCGCGGCGACTCCACCTTCGCCGGGGAGAGCTCCACCCACGGCGACTTCTCCGGCCTCGACGACCTGTGGACCGAGCGGCCCGAGGTCGTCAGGGGGATGGAGAAGATCTACCAGCGCTGGGTGCGGGACTTCGACATCGACGGCTTCCGCATCGACACCGTGAAGCACGTCAACACGGAGTTCTGGACGCAGTGGGCGACCGCCCTGGACGCGTACGCCGCCGAGCGGGGCCGCGACGACTTCTTCATGTTCGGCGAGGTCTACTCGGCCGACACGGACGTCACCGCCCCGTACGTCACCCAGGGCCGCCTCGACGCCACGCTCGACTTCCCCTTCCAGGAGGCGGCCCGGCAGTACGCCTCCCAGGGCGGCAGCGCACAGAAGCTCGCGAGTGTCTTCGGCGACGACTACAAGTACACGACCGACAAGGCCAACGCGTACGAGCAGGTCACCTTCCTCGGCAACCACGACATGGGCCGGATCGGGTACTTCCTGAAGCAGGACGATCCGAAGGCCACCGACGCCGAGCTGCTGAGGAAGAACCGGCTCGCCAACGAGCTGATGTTCCTCAGCCGCGGCAACCCCGTCGTCTACTACGGCGACGAGCAGGGCTTCACCGGCGCGGGCGGTGACAAGGACGCCCGGCAGAGCATGTTCGCCTCCCGCACCGCCGACTACCTCGACGACGACCTGATCGGCACCGACCGCACCCACGCCGAGGACGCCTACGACACGAGAGCACCGCTCTACCGGCAGATCAGTGCTCTTGCCAAACTCCGCAAGGCCCACCCCGCCCTGGCCGACGGCGTCCAGGAACAGCGGTACACGGCCGACGGCCCGGGCGTGTACGCCTTCTCCCGCACCGACGCCGAGAGCGGCATCGAGTACGTCGTCGCCGTCAACAACGCCGACGAGGCCAGGACGGCGACCTTCCCGACCGGTTCGGCCGGCATGACCTTCAAGGGCGTCTACGGCACCGACGACTCCCTGAAGAGCGACGGCGACAGGAAGCTCACCGTCACCGTCCCGCCCGGCTCGGCGATCGTCCTCAAGGCGTCGGGCCGCCTCGCCGCGCCCGCCACCGCTGCGACGATCACACTGAAGGCCCCGGCGGCCAGCGCCACCGGCACCGTGGAGCTCACCGCCGACGTCGAGGGCGGCCGGCTCAACCGCGTCGTCTTCGCCGCCCAGGTCGGCAACGGCACGTGGCGGACCCTCGGCTCCGCCGACCACGCCCCGTACAAGGTCACCCAGACCATCGCCGACGACGTACCGCCCGGCACGGCCCTGCGCTACAAGGCCGTCGTGGTCGACTCGTCCGGCCGCACCGCGAGCGCCCTGGCCGCCTCCACCACCGGCACCCCGCCGGCCGAGCAGCTGCCCGGCGCCTCCTCCCGGGACTACGCGATCGTCCACTACAAGCGCGCCGACGGCGACTACGCCGACTGGGGCCTGTACGCCTGGGGCGACCTCGCCGACGGCGAGGCCACCCAGTGGCCCGACAGCCACCCCTTCACCGGCCGCGATGCCTACGGCGCCTTCGCCTGGGTCAAGCTCAAGCCCGGCGCCTCGAGTGTCGGCTTCCTCGTCATCGACAAGGACGGCGACAAGGATGTCGCCACCGACCGCACGATCGACGTCACCAGGACCGGAGAGGTCTGGATCGAGCAGGGCAAGGAGACCGTCACCACCGAGCGCCCGGACCACCCGGCGCCCGACAGGACCAAGGCCGTCCTGCACTACCACCGCGCCGACGGCAACTACGACGGCTGGGGCCTGCACGTGTGGACGGGTGCCGCGCAGCCCACCGAGTGGTCGAAGCCGCTGAAGCCGGTCAAGACTGATACGTATGGTGCGGTCTTCGAGGTACCGCTCAGCGACGGTGCCACCAGCCTCAGCTACATCATCCACAAGGGCGACGAGAAGGACCTGCCCGCCGACCAGTCGCTCGACCTCAAGGCGAACGGCCACGAGGTGTGGCTGTTGAGCGGCCAGGAGAAGTACCTGCTCCCGCAGCCGGCGGGCACCTCGGCCGCACTCGACCTGAGCACGTCCAAGGCGGTCTGGATCGACCGGAACACCCTCGCCTGGAACGGCTCGGAGGCCGCTGCCTCCACCCAGCTGCTGTACAGCCGGGACGGCTCGATCGCGGTCAAGGACGGCGCCCTGACCAGCGACGACGAGAGGTGGCTCCGTCTGTACAAGAGCACCCTCACCGATGGGCAGAAGGCGAAGTTCCCGCACTTGAAGGACTACGACGCCTGGACCGTCGACCCGCGCGACCGCGACCGGGTGCGTGAGGCCCTGCGCGGCCAGGTCGTCGCCACGCAGCGGGCCGCGAACGGAGCCGTTCTGGCCGCGACCGGCGTGCAGATCGCCGGCGTGCTCGACGACCTGTACTCCGGCGCGACGAAGGCCGACCTCGGGCCGACGTTCTCCCGGGGCCGCCCCACGCTGTCGGTGTGGGCGCCGACCGCGCAGCACGTGGCACTGGAGATCGGCGACTCCACCGTGCCGATGAAGCGCGACGGCACCACCGGCGTCTGGTCCGTCACCGGCCCGAAGTCCTGGAAGGGCAAGCCCTACCGGTACGTCGTGAAGGTCTGGGCGCCCAGCGCCGGCAAGGTCGTCACCAACAAGGTCACCGACCCCTACGCGGTCGCCCTCACCGCGGACTCCGAGCGCAGCCTGGTCGTCGACCTCGGTGACAAGTCCCTGGCGCCGAGCGGCTGGTCGACGTACACCAAGCCCAAGGCCGTACCGCTGCGGGACGCCCAGATCCAGGAGCTGCACATCCGGGACTTCTCCGTCGAGGACCGGACGGCCCGGCACCCCGGTACCTACCTCGCCTTCACCGACAAGGCGAGCGACGGCTCGAAGCACCTGCGCGAGCTGGCGAGGGCCGGCACCTCGTACGTCCACCTCCTGCCCGCCTTCGACATCGCCACCATCCCGGAGCGCAAGGCCGACCAGGCGAGCGTCGACTGCGACCTGGCCTCCTACCCGGCCGACTCGGACCAGCAGCAGGAGTGCGTCGGGAAGATCGCCGCGAAAGACGCCTACAACTGGGGCTACGACCCGTACCACTACACGGTCCCCGAGGGCTCCTACGCCACCGACCCGGACGGCACGGCCCGCACGGTCGAGTTCCGGAAGATGGTGAAGGCCCTCAACGACGACGGCCTGCGGGTCGTCATGGACGTCGTCTACAACCACACCGCGGCCGCCGGCCAGGAGCGGACCAGCGTCCTCGACCGGATCGTGCCCGGCTACTACCAGCGGCTGCTGGCCGACGGCTCGGTGGCGAACAGCACCTGCTGCGCCAACACCGCCACCGAGAACGCCATGATGGGCAAGCTGGTCGTCGACTCGATCGTCACCTGGGCCAAGCAGTACAAGGTCGACGGCTTCCGCTTCGACCTCATGGGCCACCACCCGAAGGCCAACATCCTGGCCGTACGGAAGGCACTGGACGAGCTGACCCTCGCCGAGGACGGCGTCGACGGCAAGAAGATCATCCTGTACGGGGAGGGCTGGAACTTCGGCGAGGTCGCCGACGACGCCCGGTTCGTCCAGGCCACCCAGAAGAACATGGCAGGCACCGGCATCGCCACCTTCTCCGACCGGGCCCGTGACGCCGTGCGCGGCGGCGGCCCCTTCGACGAGGACCCCGGCGTGCAGGGCTTCGCGTCCGGCCTCCACACCGAACCCAACTCCTCGGAGAACAACGGCACTCCGGCCGAGCAGAAGGCCCGCCTGCTGCACTACCAGGACCTGATCAAGGTCGGGCTGTCCGGCAACCTCGCCCGCTACCGGTTCACCGACACCGGCGGCAAGGAGGTCAAGGGCTCCGAGGTCGACTACAACGGCTCACCCGCCGGCTACGCGGACGCCCCCGGCGACGCCCTCGCCTACGCCGACGCCCACGACAACGAGTCCCTGTTCGACGCGCTCGCCTTCAAACTGCCCGCCACGACCAGCGCCTCCGACCGCGCCCGGATGCAGGTCCTGGCCATGGCGACCGCCACCCTGTCCCAGGGCCCGGCCCTCTCCCAGGCGGGCACCGACCTGCTCCGCTCGAAGTCCCTGGACCGCAACTCCTACGACAGCGGCGACTGGTTCAACGCCGTCCACTGGAACTGCGCCGACGGCAACGGCTTCGGACGAGGGCTTCCGATGGCGGCCGACAACGCGTCCAAGTGGCCCTACGCCAAGCCCCTGTTGAGCACCGTCCGGGTCGGCTGCGAACAGATCGAGGGCGCCTCGGCGGCGTACCGGGACCTGCTGCGGATCCGTACCACCGAGCAGGACTTCTCCCTGGGTACCGCCGAGCAGGTGCAGTCCCGGCTCTCCTTCCCGCTGTCCGGTAAGGACGAGACACCCGGTGTGATCACCATGCGGCTCGGTGACCTCGTCGTGGTCTTCAACGCCACGCCCGAGCGGCAGCAACAGCGCGTCCCCGCACTCGCCGGAACCGGCTACCGGCTGCACCCCGTGCAGGCTGCGGGGGCGGACCCTACCGTCAAGTCGTCCTCCTACGTGGCGGAATCGGGCACGTTCGCCGTTCCGAGGCGCACGGTCGCCGTCTTCACCCGGGCCGCCGGATAGCCGCACTACGTTGGGTGGGGCAGGCCGCGACCGACGGTCCGCCCCACCCACGTACGCCCCGAGGCGCCCAGTCGACGATGGACCGTAACGGCACGCAGCACAGCCCCGGCACCACCGTGCTGGTCGTGGACGACGTCGCGGCCAGCCGGTACGCCATGGGCGCGGTGCTGAGCCGGGCCGGCCACCAGGTCGTGCCCGTCGCCAGCGGTGGCGAGGCGCTCGTCGAGCTCGACGTCCGGCTCCGGGACGGCGCCCTGCCCGACGTGGCCCTCGTCGACGTGGGCCTGCCGGACATGAGCGGTTTCGAACTGTGCCGCCGGGTCCGGGCCCGGCCGCCCCTGTCCGCGCTGCCCGTCGTGCACTTCTCCGCCGCCGCGACCGTGCCCGGCGACCGGTGCCGGGGCCTGGACGCGGGCGGCGACGCCTATCTGACCGTGCCCGCCGAGCCGCAGGAGATCCAGGCCGTCGTACGGGCCGCCGTGCGCGGGGCGCGCCGCAGCACGGGCGCCGAGACCGCCGTCCACCGTCTGACGCTGCTGTCCGAGGCCATCGTCACCGTGCAGGCCGCCCGCGACCCGCGGGAACTCGCCGCCGCGGCCGCCGAGGGCGCCGCCCGCCTCGCCGCCTCGCCCGCCGTGGTGTTCGTGATCGGCCCGGACGGCGAGCCGTACCGGGGCACGGCCCGCTGCCGCCCCGCGCCCGCGTCCAGTGGCGCCCACCAGGCGGCGGCACGGCTGGTCACCCGGCTCGCGGAGGGCCGCACGGGCGTCCACAGCACCGTCGTCCCCGCGCCGTTGTGGCCGGCCGGGATGTTCCGGCCGGGTGTCGAGGAGGACGCCCGCCTGACGGTGGCGACCGCCCAGGACGGCCGGACGGCGGTCTGCCTGGCCACACCCGTACGGCGCGCCGCGATCATCGACCCGGCGGCCGACGGGCTGCTCGCCCGCCTCGCCCAGGCCTGTGCCCTGGCCGCCGAGCCGCTGCTGCTGTACCGGGTGGAGCGGCACGTCGCCCTCACCCTCCAGCACAGCTTCCTGCCCCAGCCGCACAAGCTGCCGCACCTGCCCGGCGTCGACATCGTCGTCCGCTACGTGCCCGCCTCCCGGCAGACCGAGATCGGCGGCGACTTCTACGCCGCCCTGCGCACCGCCGACGGCGTGCTCACCGCCGTCGGGGACGTCGTCGGGCACTCGCTGGACGCGGCCACCGTCATGGTCGAGATCCGGCACGCGCTGCGCGCCTACTGCGTGACCGAGAGCGACCCGGTGGTCCTGGCCGGGCGGCTCGACCGGATGCTCCAGCAGTACCACCCCGACAGCACGGCCACCGTGTGCCTGGCCCTGCTCGACCCCGGCAGCGGGCGGGTGCGCATCGCCAACGCCGGGCACATCCCGCCGCTGATCCTGCGCGACGGGGGCGGCGCCGAGTACGTCGACGCGTGCGGTCCGCTGCTCGGGCTGGGCCTGCAACGGCCCGCGCCGACCGAGCGGCAGCTGAAGCCCACCGACCGCCTCCTCATGGTCACCGACGGCCTCATCGAGACGCGCGGCACGCCCCTGGAGACCTCCATGGAACAGCTCCGCACGGCCGCCGCGGACGCCCCGGCCGGCCTCGACACCCTCTGCGACGTGCTTCTCGGCTGCTTCGGCCGGGACCGTGAGGACGACATCGCGATGCTGGCGCTGCGGTTAGGGTGAGCCCATCGGCCGCCCAGACCAGGAGTGCTCATGCCGCAGATCACCGTCGACTATTCCGCCGACCTCGCGGACGGCTTCGACCGGCCCGGGTTCGCGAAGGCGCTGCACGAGGCGACGGTCGAGATCGCGGCCGCCAAGCCGGCGGCGTGCAAGACCCGGTTCCGCCGGACCGAGGACATCGTGGTCGGCCCCGAGACCGAGGGGCACGCCCATGTGCACGTCCACATCGCGCTGCTCCCCGGCCGCACCGAGGAGGCCAAGGCCCGGCTCACCGAGGCCACCCTGGAGTTGCTGCGCACCCACGTGAAGGCAGCCGGGGAACGCGCGCTGCACGCCTCCGCCGAGGTGCGCGAACTGGACGCTTCATACCGGAAGTTCGAGGACTGAGAAGCCTGAGAGCTGAGGAGTCCGGGAGCCGCACGGTCTCAGGTCGCCAGCGCCAGCAAGCGCCCGGCCAGCTGGGCGAACGGGCCGTCGGCCGGCTCCTCCTGGGCGATGCGGCGCATCAGGGCGCCCATCTCCGCGTCCTGGGCGGCGCTGACCGCGGTGAGCGCGGCGAAGTCGTGGACGAGCTGGACCTCCAGCTCGGCCCGCGGGATGCGCCGGCCGTCCAGCCAGATCAGCGCCGTCGACTCGGCGAGCGAGATCCAGGACCGCACGACCAGTTCCAGCCGCGCGGGCGGATCGGTCACGCCCAGATGCGAAAGGATCTGGACATACGCGGCCTGCCGTACGGAGTCGATGAGCGCGTTGGTCGTCGAGGAGCCGACCGCCGGGCCGCCGCGCATCAGGGCGGAGAAACCGGGGCCGTGCTCGTCGACGAAGTCGAAGAAGCGGCGCATCACCCGCAGCAGCCGCGCCCCCAGCGGCCCCTCGTGCGGTTCCACGAAACGAGCCGCGAGATCGTCCGAGGCCCGCTTCAACGCGGCCTCGTACAGGCTGAGTTTGCCGGGAAAGTAGTGGTAGACCAACGGGCGTGAAATGCCCGCGGCGGACGCTATCTCGTCGATGGAGACCTCGTCGGGCGAGCGGCGGCTGAACAGTTCGAGGGCGACGCCGATCAACTGCTGCCGCCGCTCCTCGACTCCCATTCTGCGGCGAACCCCGGTAGTCATACGAACACCTTACCGATCGATTCCAGCCTTGAACGGATCGGATCGATCACGGATGTTCACACGGGTGCTCCGGGCGGGTGCCCCGGGCTGGTGCCCGGAGCCGTCGGTCAGTGCAGCCCGCCGATCGGACGCCCGTCCCGCAGCGTGCCCTTCAGCTCGGCCCGCGCCCCCTGCTCGGCCGGCACGGTCAGCAGACTGGTCTGCGACGACCCGGCGACCCCGCCCGTCGCCCGGACCGACGCGGTCGACCGGCCGCCGGCGGCCAGCAGATACCAGTCGCCCGCCTTCGACTTCCACAGCACTCCGGCCAGGACGTGCGGCTCGCGCGCCCCGCACGCGAGGACGTTCTCGGCCTTCGCCGCCACCGCCCCGTACCTCCCGCCCGGGGTGTGGAACTGGGCCAGCACCCGCGCCCCGCCGCCCCGCCAGGTCTCGGCCCGGGTGCACACCCACGCGGCCGTACCGCTCGCGTCCGGCAGCGGCTGCTCGTTGAACGCCCAGGCGTTGACGCTCCGCACACCCGCGGAGCGCACCGTCCCCAGCGAGCAGGCGAACGGCTCCCAGGTGCGCAGCGCCTCGGCGCCGGACGCCTCGCCCGGGGACCCGGGCCGTCCCGCCGTCAGCCGGGCCGGGACCAGTTCGCCGAGGTCGGTCAGCAGCCGCGTCTTCGTACCGTCGGTCAGTTGCAGCACGTTCCACGACGTACACGCGCCGGACCGCAGGACCGGACTGGCCAGCGGCGCGGTCACACCGTCGGTGAGGGCCAGGTCCATCGCGCCGGAGCCCGGCTTCATCAGGTCCCGCTCGCCCGCCTCCTTCACCCAAGGGGCAGTCAGGTAGCGGACGTTGCCGTCGGCCCGGCCCAGGACCACCGCGCCCGCCTCGGCCCGGCCCGCGCCGTCGACCCGGGCGAAGTCGAGGGCGGCGCCCTGGGTGCCCTCCTTCGGCTCGGCGTACCGGGCGATGCGCAGACCGTCGTAGAGGATCACCACGCGCGCCGCGTCGACCGTCCCCGCGTACAGCAGCTGGGGCGGTCCGGCCGGGCCGCCGGACGGCGTGCCGGGCGTCGCGGACACCCGGACCGTCTCGCCGGGGCGGGCCCAGACGGCCAGGGCGCGGCGCAGCAGGGCCGAGTCGCCGGTGAGATCGCCGCGGGCCGGCCACACCGAGAAGTCGGTGCGCGCCGAGCCCCGCCACGCCGTGGGGGAGACCCGGGTCAGCTTCGCCGGGTCCAGGGCGGCCTGGGCGGCCGGATTGCGCGCGTACGGCGGCGCGGCGGCGCCCTCGGGCCCCCAGCCCTCGCCGGGCAGACCCAGCAGCGCCCCGCACACCAGCAGGGCCGCCCCGGCGGCCAGCGCGGCCTTCAGGTGCTGGCGGCGCCGCATCAGGTCGGTGGGACGGGCCTGGAGCGAGCACGGGTCGAACTCGGGGGAGTCGAGCAGTCCGTACTGCGCGGGGATCCCGTCGGCCTCCAGCAGCGCACCGTCCGCGTCGGCGACCCCCGCGGTCGTGAGCACCTTGCGCACGCCGTCGTCCGTCAGCCGCTCCAGGCCGCGCAGCGCGTAGGCGGCCCGGGCCGGTCCGGACAGGGTGGACAGCCGCTGGTCCAGGGCGAGTTCGTCGGCGCCGCCGGAGCGCGGGAACAGCTTCAGGCCCCACACCTGCGGCAGCACCGGCGGCAGCTGGGACCGCTTCGGCCAAGTCTTGCGCTTCAGCGGCAGCCCCGCCTCCAGCGCCGTACGCAGCACCTGCAGACGGACCAGGGCGTAGCCCGGGTCGCCGTCACGGCCGGTCGACTGGGCCGGGATGACCGGTGCCGGGGTGCGGTTGCGGGGGAGTGCGCGCTGGGTGAGGGCGTGTGCGGTGAGGACGCGCCTGCTGCGGCCCAGGCTCGGCGGCAGCACCAGATAGGCGAGCCGCACGAGCCGCGGATAGTGCTCGACGAGCGCGGCCTCGGCCTGCTCGACATCGACGACCGGACCGGCGGGGGAGGGGGGCGCGGGGCGCTGGGCGACATCCTGTGACTGCACGTTCAGCAGAACGAGCGAATCGGGGGATGGTCACCTGACCACGGTCATGCCTCCGGCTGCTCCCCGGGCTCCACGAGCGCCTGGGCGTAGTACGCCGCCGAGCGCTGGTAACGGGCCATATGAGGTGCCAGCGCGCCAAGGGCGAGGGACAGCGCCTCCCGGTCCCTGCCGAGGCTCGACAGGCACAGGGCGAGGAAGTACCGCACGGGGTCGTCCAGTTCGTCGGACGGGGCGTCCAGCTCGGCTTCGAGCAGCTTGACGCCCTCCGCCGCCTGTCCGATGTTCCGCAGTGAACTGGCCAGCTGGATCTTCGTGCGGCGGGCCTTGTACGGGCTGACGCCGGCGAGGCCGAGATCGAGCGCCTCCCGGTAGAGGGGGACGGCCTTGTCCGAGTGGCCCGTGGCGTCCCAGGCACCGGCCTGCTCGAACGGCCCGAGCGGGCTGCCGTCCGGCAATTCGGCGACGAGGGCGTCGACGTCGGCGCGGAAGCGGGCCTCGTCCTCCTCGGTTTCGGCGTAGTCGTCGAACCGGTCCCACAAGGCGGCCACGCGATCTTCCCAGTCCTGGTTCACGAGGACAGGCTCGCACGGACGTGCCTACGCTGACACACGAATTTGAGCGCTGCGCCCGCCACAGCCGTATCGAAGGCGAGAGCCTCTTGCCGGGGCTCCGTGCGGCATGCGTCCGGACCGTGCCGTGACAAGGACCGGAGGAACAGATGAGGGTGACCCGACCGATGCTCGCGCTGAGCGGCGCGGTGGCGATACTGGCGCTGGCCGGCTGCGGATCCGGCGGCAAGGACGAGGCGGCCGTGCCGGAGGCGGTGACCGGCAGCCTGGAGCACATCGCGGCCGAGGCCAAGTGCAAGCCGAACATGCAGACCGACGCCGACACCATCCGCCAGGCCCTGTGCAAGAAGGGCAAGGAGAAATACGTCCTCGCCACCTTCTCCACCGACCGCGGTCAGCGCGAGTGGCTGAACGAGGCGAAGGACTACGGCGGCTACTACCTGGTCGGCCGCAAATGGGTCGCCGTCGGCCAGGAGAAGACGGTCACGGCGCTCCAGGGCACCATCGGCGGGATCATGGAGGAGGGTTCGGAGCACATGAACCCCGGTGGCAGCCACAACAAGGGCGGCCACGACGGCGGCAGCAGCCACGGCTGACCGCGCGAGCGGAAACGGCAAGCGAAAGCCGGCGGTGGGAAATCCCACCGCCGGCTTTCTGCCGTTCTCACCGCGTGAGGACTACTGGCAGTCCTCGCCGTTGTTGATGCACTGGACCATCTCGTTCATCACGTTCTCGTCGAAGAAGTTGATGAAGTCGTTGTGGTCCGTGATCGGCTTGTGCAGCTGCTCCGGGAAGCCGTCGAGCGCGTAAGCGTTCTGCACCTGCCCGTTCTCGATCTGCGGGGCCGGGACGTCGTAGACCAGCTTGGCCTGCAGCTGGGGGATCGCCTGGAACCCCTGGGGACAGCTGCCGTCCGCCTGGACGAAGGCCACGTGGTCACGGTGGTTGGCGCTGTCGATGTTCTGGCCGTCCCAGCAGCTCTGGAAGTTGGACGTCCGCACCACGGAGCTGCCCTCGGGGCAGACCGGGTACTTGTCCGTCACCTGCCGGTCCTCGAAGCCGGTGCAGCTCCAGGACGTGTTGGCGTTCTTGAGGCCGTTCGTGAAGGCCTTGGCGTCACCAGTGATGATGCGCAGGGCCGTCGGCATCGCGACGACATCGCTCGTCTTGTTGCCGACGAACTTCAGCTCGACCTCGGAGACCTGCTGGATCGTGCCGACGTTGCCGTCCTGACCGCCACCGGGGGCGTTCGCGTCGACTTCGTTCTGACCGTCCTGGATGCGGAGCACCGGCCAGTAGTACGTCGACTTGTCGCCCTGGTTCTGGCAGCTGGTGTCGGCCTGGAGGAACTCCTCGTCGCTGGTGAACGCGTCGTTGTCCTGGTTGCCGACGTAGTCGTGCTGGTGCTGCGCACCGTTGGAGACGCCGGGCGCCACGATCACGTTGTCCGAGTTGCGGTTCTCGTTCTCGTTGGTGCCGCAGTTCGTGGTGAAGCTGCCGGTCGAACCGGAGTCCCCGTTCGAGGCCAGACCGTTCGGCAGGTTGCGGGAGTTGGGCTGGACGTCCTCGATGTTGACGAAGTCGTCGGCCACGGGGCCGTTGTCGGCCTGACCGCCGTTGCCGCCCTGGTCCTGGCCGTTGTCGCCGCCCTGGTCCTGGCCGCCGTCCTGGTTCTGACCGCCGTCCTGGTTCTGGTCCTGGCCGTCCTGGTTCTGGCCGTCGTTGTTCTGATCGCCCCCGGCGTTGCCGTCGTTGGTGTTCGCGTCGGCGGCCATGCCCTTGCACTCCGCCATCTGGGCGAGGTTGTCCGGGGCCTGTCCGCCCACCCGCCGGATGTTGATGCCGATCCGGTCGATGGCCGCGACCCGCTTCGACTTCAGCGGGCCGAGGATGGCGTTGTTGACGAAGCCCGGGTCACCGGCCTGGGCCTGACGCGTGGAGGCGAGCCGGGAGTAGGCCTCGCTGATCTGCTTGTCGAGGTTCGCCAGCTCCTTGTCCACCCCCTGGCGCGCACCGTCCGGCACATCGGTCAGCTGCTGTCCGACGTCCGGGCACTGGATCGTGGCGACCTGTGCGCCCGCGGCCTTCGTCTGGTTCGCCGAGTTCTCCTCATGCGCCGAGGCATAGAAGTTTGCCCAGATCAGCCCGCCCCCACCGAGCGCTAGGGCCGCCGATGCGGCTATGGCCTTGGTGGCCATCGGCGTCCGGCGTTTTCTTGTGTTGCGTCCCATGGAACTCCTCTGACTTCCTTTTTCGGGGGCATCGAGGCGCCCGACAGGAGTGAAGCGGCGCCCTTCCATACGGAGGCCGTCCCAGGGGTGTTCAGATGTCTCGGAAATTGATGCGAGATTCGTGAGGGAGCTGTGTTCTCAACAGCCCCACCGGCACCGGGAGTTGTTGATCACCGACCGTGGGTGAAATCAGCGGGTCCGATATCACCGGCCGTGGTCGAGATACGCGAGAACCGCCAGCACGCGCCGGTTGTCGTCGTCCGAGACCTCCAGTCCCAGTTTGGCGAAGATGTTCGCGGTGTGCTTGGCGATCGCCCGTTCCGTCACGACCAGCCGGCCCGCGATCGCCGCGTTGGAGCGGCCCTGCGCCATCAGCTCCAGCACCTCCCGCTCCCGGGGCGTCAGCCGGGCCAGCGGACGGTCGTCGCCCGACTGCCGCGCCAGCAGCTGCTGGATGACCTGCGGATCCATCGCCGTACCACCGGCGGCGACCCGCCGCACCGCGTCCACGAACTGCTCGGCGTCGAACACCCGGTCCTTCAGCAGGTATCCGACGCCGCCGCTGCCGTCGGCGAGCAGCTCACGCGCGTACAGCTGCTCCACGTGCTGGGAGAGCACCAGCACCGGCAGCCCGGGCCGCCTCCTGCGGGCCTCGAGCGCGCACTGCAGCCCCTCGTCGGTGTGCGTGGGCGGCAGGCGTACGTCGACCACGGCGACGTCGGGCTTCAGCTCGGCCAGCGCGGCGGCCAGTTCGGGACCCGACTCGACGGCTGCCGCGATCTCGAAGTCGTGCGCCTGGAGCAGCCGGACGAGTCCGTCGCGCAGCAGGAAGAGGTCTTCGGCTAGGACAACGCGCAAGGGATCTCCATGGTGACCATGGTGGGACCGCCCGCGGGACTGCTGACGGCCAGGACGCCGTCGAATGTACCCAGTCGCCGCTCCACCCCGGCCAGCCCGGAACCGGCCTCGATCACCGCACCTCCCTTGCCGTTGTCGGTGACGGACACCCGCAGATGGCCGTCCGCGTGGTGCAGGTCCACCCAGATCCGGTCGGCGCCGGAGTGCTTCACGGCGTTGGTGAGCACCTCGCTCACGGCGAAGTACGCGGCGGACTCCACGGGCGCCTCCGCCCGCCCGGGCAGGTCCACGTTCACCTCGGTGGCCACCGGCAGCCGCAGCGCCAGCGCCCGTACGGCGTCGCCCAGTCCGCGCTCGGCCAGGACCGGCGGATGGATGCCGCGCACCAGCTCGCGCAGTTCGGACAGCGCCTCGACCGAGGACCTGCGGGCCTGCGCGATCAGCTCCTTGGCCTTGGCCGGGTCCTTGTCGAGGAGCGCCTCGATGGTGCCCAGGTCCATACCGACCGCGACCAGCCGGGCCTGCGCCCCGTCGTGCAGGTCCCGTTCGATGCGCCGCAGTTCGGCGGCCGAGGTGTCGACGGCATCGCGCCGCGTCTCGGTCAGGACCCGCACCCGCTCGGCCAGTTCGCGCTCGTTCGAGCCGAGGACGGCCTGGGTGAGCCGGTAGTGGACGTCCAGCAGGCGCGGGGTGAGGAAGTGCGCGAAGAACAGAACGACGAGGGCCAGGACCGCCGCACCGAAAGCGGAGGTCTGGTCCTGGACCCGCACGAATCCGTACCAGTACCCGTCTGCCCCGTCGAGAATCCGCCACAGCCCGGCCGCGAGCGCGAACCCCTCCAGCGGGAACAGCCAGAGCGCGGCCGGCAGCAGCGCGGTGAGGAACCCGGCCGTCATGTCGACCGGCAGCCACCTCAGGTCCCGCCAGGTCGCCGGGTCGCGCAGCATCCCGAAGGTGCGCGACCACGGATTGGCGTTCTTCGGCAGCGGCCGGTACGCCTGGGGTATCCGCACCCCGCCCCACTTCGCCGCGAGTTCGCGACGCCAGTTCGCGAACGCCCGTACCCCCAGCAGTACGTACGGCGTCGTGACGAGCCCGATCCCGATCGGGATGAGCGCCATGGACACCAGGGACAGGGTGAAGCACAGCACCGCCCCCGGCAGGGAGACGAGGGCGACCCCCAGCCCCCGCATGGCCGCGAGGACGAGGCCCCGCCCCTTCGTCCGTCCGTTGCCGCTCTTCGTGTCGATGGTCATGGCGTCAGTCTCGCCGAGCGGGGGTGCCGGGTCACTGGGCCGGAACACCCGCTCCAAGGGTGGTGCTACGTACACCCCCCACGCCTCAGCCCGCCCCGAGCACCTTCGCCTCCACCTCCGGGTCGAGGCCCGAGCGCGGCCGGTCCGGGCGCTCGGGCGCCACCCCGCCGAGGTCCTGGAGCCACCGCCAGGTGTCGGCCACGGTCTCCTCGACGGGCCGGCAGCTCAGCCCCGCCGCGACCGCCCGTGAGACGTCCCTGCTGTGCAGGGCGTCGTGCAGGTCACTGCCCGGCGGCACCCACACCGGCAGCTCGGTCCACGGCTGGATGCCCGCCTTCAGGATCACCTCCGGCTCGGTCCACCGCAGTTCGGCCGCGCCGCCGGTGACCCGTGCGCAGGTGTCCAGCAGTTCACCCATCGTGGTGTGCCCCGGCGGACTGACCAGGTTGTACGGCCCGCTCAGCTCCCGCTCCGCCGCGTGCAGGACCCACTCGGCCAGGTCACGGACGTCCACGTACTGGAGAGGCAGGTCGCGCGGGCCGGGCGCCAGCATCGGGCCGCCGCGCGCCGTGCGGGCCAGCCACCAGGGCAGCCGGCCGATGTTCTCGTACGGGCCGAGGATCAGCCCGGCCCGTACGAGCACCGACCGGTCCTCGCCGAAGGCGTCCAGCACGGCCAGTTCACCACCGAGCTTGTCCTGCGCGTACGCGCTCTGCTCCGCGTCGGCCGAGGCACCCTCCACCAGCGGCGCGTCCTCGCCGTGCTCGGCGGCCCGGGGCCAGGCGTACACCGAGCAGCTCGACACGTACACGTACCGGCGGGCGCGGCCCCGCAGCAGCCGCGCCGCGTCCCGCACCGCGCGGGGCGCCGCCGACCAGGTGTCGACGACGACGTCCCACTCGCCCGGGTCCTCGGCGAGGGCGGCCGGCCCGCCGGGCGCGGTACGGTCGCCGAGCAGCGAGCGCACCCCCGGCGGCGCCGGGTGCCGCCCCCGGTGGAAGACGGTCACCTCCCAGCCCCGGGCCAGGGCCGCCTCCACGACGGCCCGGCCCACGAACTCCGTACCACCCAGCATCAGAAGTCTCATGTCGTCGACTCTGCCCGCCGGAGCGGCGGTACGGAACGCCTGTCTGCCGTCAGCAGACGGGCGACCAGGGTTCAGCCACCCACCGGGGGCACGTACTTGTAGCCGACCCGGCGCACCGTGCGGATCGTGTCGCGGTGTTCGGCACCCAGCTTGCGGCGCAGGCGGGCGATGTGGACATCGACCGTACGGCCGTCGCCCACATGTCCGTAGCCCCACACCGTGCCGACCAGCTGGTCGCGGGTGTGCACCCGGCCCGGGTGCGCCACCAGGTGGGCCAGCAGCTCGAACTCCAGATACGTGAGGTCGAGCGGGCGCCCGGCCACCTCGGCGGTGCGCTGCGCGGTGTCGACGCGGATCGGCGGCTCGCCGCCCGGGGCGGAGCCTGCGGGACTTTCGGCGCGGGTTGCCTCCGTCCGGTCGGGCGCCGCCGCCGGGAACGGCGGCTGCTGGTCGGCCGGTACGAGCACCAGGTAGCCGATCATCGGCGGCTGCCCCGGCAGCGTGGGCAGGGCGTGCTGGGGCGCCGGCAGCCAGGTGGCGCCCGGCGGCAGCAGGTCCGCGACGGTCACCACCTCGTCCCGGTCGACGGCACGCAGCCGATGCCGGGGCCCGGTGGCCGAGGGGGAGTTGAAGGGGGCGGCGGGAGACAGAGAACGAGTGGTCGCCATGAGAGTCAGCTCTTTCGCGCGAGGAGTTCGTCGGAGAGATCGACGGCCGCGATTCGTGGTCGGGCTCGCCGAGGGACGTACGCGGTTCGCGCTGGCCGAAGGCCGGGGGTGTACGGCTTTAGAGGGCCGGCGCGTTCGTCGCGCGGCAACACACCCGGTCGAAGTCGTGGTCCTGACGGGACGGCCAGAAGGGCTCGAGGTCATGGCGACCCGTCGCGGTGTGCTTCTGGTGGCTGGCCATGCGGCCATTGAAGCAGACCGGTGCCCGGTGCCGGGACCCTCCTCTCACAGCGTGGACACCGGCCGGGAGGGCGGACGGTCGCCCGGAAGGACGAACGGCCCGCCCGGTGCCTCATCCCACCAGGCGCTTGCGCCACTCCAGGGCAGCGACCTCGACCGCCTTGCCCGGGTCGCCGTCCCACTGGGCGGACAGCCCGGCCGCGGTCAGCGCCGCCACGACCCGGTGTCCGACGGCCTTCGTGGTCTCCTCCGAGCCGTCGAACCCGCCGTAGTAGAGCGACAGGCCGTGCCCCTGCGCCGCCCCGCGCGTGCCCTGCTGGTGGAAGAAGACGAACCCGCGCACCCCCGGCTTGCCGTCCGCCTCCGAGCCGATCTCCGACATGCCGCAGCCGCGGCAGCAGGCGAAGTTCTCCCGGGCGACGACGCCGTCGTCCTCCAGGGCCGCGAAAGCCCGCTCCAGCCGGTCCGGATCGGTCGGCCCGGCCCACTTCTCCTGCTCCGCAAGCCGCTCCAGCCACAGTCTCTCGACCAGCTCGCGGGCCTGCTCCTGGGAAACGGGAGCGGTCTCCTCGCCGTCGTCCATCAGATACACGGTCTCGCGGATCATCGCCTCGATGCCCAGGTAGCCGTCCCGGAGCATGTCGCGGACGTACTCCCCGGCCCGCGCGGCCACTTCGGGCGCGAGGGCGGGAGCCGTCTCGGGCAGCCCGAACTCCTCGCGCTCCCAGGCGACTGAGGCGTCCCAGTCGTCCTCCTGCCGCGCCCAGCGCACCATCGCGTCCGCGACCAGGACCGGGTCGGTCACCTCGGTCACCCACATGTACGGCACGGAGCCCGTGCGGTGCTGCAGCTCGTACGCCCCGCCCGCGTCGCGCGCCGTCTGGATGAAGACCCTCGGCCGGTCCGGTATCCGCTGCACGACGAGGAAGTGGTCGTCCTCGCCGCCGATCCGCTCCACCAGCTCCCGCAACCGCCGCGCCGAGACCCGCGCGTACGTCCGCCCGCTCTCCGTCATGACCTTGACCGGAAGTCCCCCGTCGATCTCCATGCCCCCACGATGACACGCCCCACTGACAACGCGAGGGGCGCCCACCGCGAACGGTGAGCGCCCCTCAGGAGCCTTGCGGGCGGATCAGACCTGGCCGGCCTTCTCCAGCGCCGAGCAGCAGGTGTCGACGAGCAGGCGGGTCACCACGTACGGGTCGACGTTGGCGTTCGGACGGCGGTCCTCGATGTAGCCCTTGCCGTCCTTCTCGACCTGCCACGGGATACGGACCGAGGCACCGCGGTTGGAGACGCCGTAGGAGTACTCGTTCCACGGGGCGGTCTCGTGCAGACCCGTCAGGCGGTCGTCGATGCCGGCGCCGTAGTTCTTGACGTGGTCGAGCGGCTTGGAGCCCTCACCGAGCGACTCGGCCGCGGTGATGATCGCGTCGTAGGACTCGCGCATCGCCTTGGTGGAGAAGTTGGTGTGCGCGCCGGCGCCGTTCCAGTCGCCCTTCACCGGCTTCGGGTCCAGCGTCGCGGCGACGTCGAAGTCCTCGGCGGTGCGGTAGAGCAGCCAGCGGGCCACCCACAGGTGGTCGGAGACCTCCAGCGGGGAGACCGGACCGACCTGGAACTCCCACTGACCGGGCATGACCTCGGCGTTGATGCCGGAGATGGCGAGGCCGGCCTTCAGGCAGTTGTCCAGGTGCGCCTCGACGACGTCACGGCCGAAGATCTCGTCGGCGCCGACACCGCAGTAGTAGCCGCCCTGCGGGGCCGGGAAGCCGCCCTTGGGGAAGCCGAGCGGGTAGCCGTCCTGGAAGAAGGTGTACTCCTGCTCGATGCCGAAGATCGGCTCCTGCGCCGCGAACTTCTCCTCGACCTCGGCCAGCGCGGCACGCGTGTTGCTGGCATGCGGGGTGAGGTCGATGTTCAGGACCTCGCACAGCACCAGGATGTCGTCGCCGCCGCGGATCGGGTCCGGGCAGGTGAAGACCGGCTTGAGGACACAGTCCGAGGCGTGGCCCTCGGCCTGGTTGGTGGAGGACCCGTCGAAGCCCCAGATCGGCAGCGCGTCGAGACCGGCGGGCGAGCCCGCGATGATCTTGGTCTTGGAACGCAGCTTGGCCGTCGGCTCGGTGCCGTCGATCCAGATGTACTCAGCCTTGAAGGTCACGGGCCACATCCTTGGGTGTGTCTGGGCGCGTATCGCGGGTGCTTGCGGCGCTGCGGCACTGGGGCGCCGCTCAATGCCCGGCAGCCTGTCAACAGGCGATTTCCCGGCCATTGCTCGAATGTGAACCCCGTGTTACCTGGTGCCGCTGTGCCGCACCTCACGCTGTGAGGGCGTCTGCTCGCGGGGGAGGAGCAGGTCACCGGCTTCCCTCCGTCAAGCCGGTGACCTGCGCCGCGTGTCCCACAGCGCGCCGGTCCTGCCGCTCCTGGCCGGGAGCGGCAGGACCGCTGACACGTACGAGGAGGCGGCCGAGGGGTGGGCCGCCGCCTCAGTGACTCACTCGTCCTCGCTCGTACGGCGTCACCCCACCTTCTCGATCACGGCCCGGCGGATCAGGAACTTGCCGGGCTCACGGACCTGTTCGAACGCCGCGTTGTTGAGCAGCACACAGCTGCCGGAGACCGAAGTGACCTCCACCGTCGTGGACTTGTCGTTGTCCAGGTTGGTGACCTTCAGCTTCGTGCCGGCCGGGAACTGGTTGCTGGACGCGGCGGGCGCACCGTCCTCGCCGGAGAGCGTGACGGTGGAGCCGTTGCACACCTGCTCACCTGAGGCCGCGGCGCCACCGCCGGAGTCGTCCGCGGGGGCCGACGGGGCGGACGGGGCCGACGGGGCCGACGGGGCGGGCTGCGAGGGCTGCGCGGCCTGGGAGTCCTGAGCCGACTCCCCAACCGCGCACCCCGACGCCTCCTGCTTCCGCTCGATCTCCTCGATGACCGCCTGGCGGTTGGCGATCCGGGCTTCCGACTGGGCGTCGGGGTTGGCCCGCTGGTCGGCGATGAACTTCTCGTTGTTGCCGAGGGCGGTGGCGAGTCCCAGACAGGCCGTCGACTCCGCCGCCGACTTGGGGGCCGGCGGCGTGGCGTTCGACGTGGTCGCCATGACGAAGGCCCCGCCTCCCGCCACGGTCGCCGCGCTCACCAGCAGCGCGATCTTCTTCTTCGTGCCGAGCGTTCTCCTACGCGACATGCGCGCCTCCTGAAGAGGTAGGGGGAGCGTACGCCGCTATGTACGAGATACCGAACGAGGTTACTCAGCGGTTACAGGAGTCACTGACGTAACGTCCGTCACACAAGAAGGAGATCTCCAGAGCGCCCCTAACGGGACAGGGCGTCCCGTACGGCCTCATCGGTGCGCGCGACCACCGCCGTACCGTCGTCCGCCGTGATGATCGGCCGCTGGATCAGCTTGGGGTGCTCGGCGAGGGCCTTGATCCACCGCTCCCGCGAACTCGCGTCCCGGGCCCACTCCTTGACGCCGAGTTCCTTGGCGGCGGCCTCCTGGGTGCGGGTGATGTCCCAGGGCTCCAGACCGAGCCGGTCCAGCACGCCCCGGATCTCGTCCTCGCTCGGCACGTCCTCCAGATAGCGGCGGACGGTGTAGTCGGCGCCCTCCGCGTCGAGCAGCTTCACGGCACTGCGACACTTCGAGCAGGCCGGGTTGATCCAGATCTCCATGGGGCTAAGGTACGCCCTCGTGACGCCGCTGAGCGGGGGCCTGAACCTCGTTCTCCACTCGTGTCACCGCACCCCCTAAAGCCCTTGTGGCCAGGGCCTTTTGTCAGTGGTGGGCAGTAGAATAGAAGCAGTGTTCGAGGGTGGCGCCGGGATCGCCGAGGACCCCGGAGTGCCGCCCTCACCGCGACAGGAGGATGCCTGTGCCCGCTGCCGCACTGAAGCCGAAGCCGCTGCCCACCCAGTCCACCGCGAAGCGCCCCGTCCTGCTCGACCTGCCGTACGTGCCCGTGGAGAAGCGGCCGCTGCCGCCGGGCCGGCCGCGCGAGTGGTACGTCGCGCACAACCGTCGCCTCAAGGCGATGCGCCTCGCCATCGCCCTGCTCGACTCCGGCGTCTACATGCCGAACCAGGCCCGCAACGAGACGATCCGCGACACGGCGGAACTGATCGGCGTCCACCCGCCGTCGGACACGACGTGCCACATGGTGAGGGCGTTCATGCGCTACTCACGATGAGCTGACCCGGAGCGCCGGGTGCCCGTCCTTCAGGGCACCCGGCGTCGGAGTTCTCCCGGAGTTCTCCCGGAGTCCTCAGGCGTACCGGCCAGCCGCCAGCTCCTTCTCCAGCGGCGTCCGGAAGCGGGGTGTGATCCTGGCCGTCCCCACCCACCCGCTCAGCCGCTCCGCTTCCCCCTCGATCGCGGCGAGCGCCTCCCGGCCCACCCCCTCCTCGTCGAGGATCCGCCAGACGATCTCCCCGTCGGGCCGCTGGGCCCACCCGCCGACCACGCGGCCGTTCCACCACACCGTCGGCCCGACGTTCCCGCTGCGGTCGAACAGCCGGGGCCGCAGCTCGGGCGCGAGATACCAGTCGCGCTGCTGCCACCCCATCGCCGTCGGGTCGAGGGCGGGCAGCAGCGCCGCCCAGGGCTCGCCGGGAGCGGCCACCTCGTCGACGTCGCCGTCGGTCACCCATCCCGTGCCCTCGTCCAGCGACACCGGCCGCGCCCCGCTCGCGGCCAGGGCCGCGCGGACCTCCGTCACGCGCCACCCCGTCCACCACTTCAGATCGGCCTCGGTCGCCGGACCGCACGCGGCGAGCCACCGTCCCAGCAACTCCGCCTGCGCCTGCGCCGGGTCCAGTTCGGGATGCTCGGGTGCGACGGCCCAGCGGAACTGACTGGACGTCCAGGAGCCGAGCGGCCGCCCGCGTACGACCTTCCCCTCGACGCCCAGCACCCTCAGCAGCCGGGTCGAGACCGTGTGCAGGCCCTCGTAGCTCTTGCCGGCCGCGTACACGAACTGCTCCCGCAACCGCGGCTCGTCCTGGGCGAGTTCGGCGGCCGTGGCCTGCCCGCGCCGGGCGAGTGCCGCCAGCGTCGCATCCTCGACCTCCTTCAGCCAGGCCGCGTCCGGCGCTCCGGCCGCCGCCATGGCCTTGAGCAGCGCGGCCCGCTCCCGGGCGGCGACCGCCAGGCCGGTCGAGGCGTGCACGACGGCGGTGAGGGCCGTGGGGAACACGAACACGGTGTGCCGCATGCCGTGCATCCGCACCAGGGAACGGTCGTCGTACAGGGCGCGCCCGGTCTCCGCCACCGTCTTGGCGGGGTCCGCGAGCCGCGCGCCCACGGCCAGGTACACCGCCGCCGGGTCCGTGCCGTGCAGGGCGACGAGCGAACCGGCGACCTCCTCGGGAGTCCCCGCCCGCGCCTGCCCGGCCAGCCGCTGCCGCAACGCGAGCCGAGCTCGCCGCTCCGCCACCCCGACGTGCCGCTGCGCCTTGCCCATTCCGGCCTCCGCTCGTTGTGCCCGTCCGACTCCCACTGCATCTTCGCGAACGCCACTGACAATCGACCGTCGACGGCCCGGCTCAGGCGTACCGCTTCAGCAGCCCCGCCACGTACGCCTCCAGCCGCCCGCCCAGCACCTCCGGTGTCAGATCAGTCCGGCCCAGCTCCCGCCACGGGCCCGCCAGCTTCACCGCGTCGGGCGCGTAGGCCAGGGCGTCGAGCAGCCGCCAGTACAGGTGGTCCGGGCCGTCGGCGAGCCGGCGGCCGCCGTGCGCCTCGTAGCGCTCCCGGAAACCGAGGCCGTACTCCGGGCCGTGCAGCAGCGCCAGCGCCGTCGAGCAGTGGGCGACGTCCAGGTCCGCGGGGCCCCACGAGGTCTCCACCCAGTCGACGACACCACTGATCCGCAGACCGGCCCCCGAGCCGGTGAACAGCACGTTGCCCGGGTGGAAGTCGCGGTGCAGGAAACAGCCCTCGTACGGCGGTGGGTCGCGGCGGACCACGTCCACCGCTCGCTCCCACATCGCCCCCTCGGGCGCGAGCACCCGTTCCGGAGACGTCCACGCCTGGTACAGCCGAGGGCGCTCCTCGGGGACGACCCGGTGGATCCGGGACAGCTGGGCGGCCAGCAGGTCCACCCGCGGGTCCAGGTCGTCCTCCTCGTCCACCCGGACCCGGCCCGGCAGCACGGACATCAGCAGGGACGGATGGTCGCAGTGCTCGGCGGTCGCGTCCACGCCGGTCAGCTCGGGGGCCGGCACGCCCTCCTGCCCGGCCAGCAGCGTGAGCACCTCCGCCTCGCGGGCGAGCAGCCCGGGGGCGTGCCGCCGGAAGAAGGGCTTCACGAAGGTCCGCAGGGCGAGTTCGGAGCCGTCGTCGAGGGTGAGCCGCCGCATCTGGGCGCTCCAACCACCGCTCAGGAAAGCCGACTTGTCGACCGTGCGACCCTCCGGCAGTTGCTTGGCCACCCACGCGCGCGTGGCCGTCCAGCCCTGCTCGCCCAGCCCGGTCAGGACAGCCGTGACGAACTCCCGCACGTCGCCGGGGTGGTCGCGGAACCAGCGGCCCAACCGGTGCTGCGCCTCCGGGAGTTCCCAGTGGGTGAACTGGGCGCGCCGGGCCAGTGCCTCCGAGACGGCGTCCGTCACGGCGGGCGGGATGACCTCGTCCGTGCCCGGCACCGCGAGCACCGCTCGCCCCTCGTACCCGCGCAGGACGTCGAGGGCGGGCGACTCCCGCCAGCTTCCGGGGCGCCGGATGATCTCGCTGAACCGGCCGTCCCCCGCACCGAACGGCACGTCCCACGCCTCAGCCGCGTACACCGCCGGGGCGCACAGTCCCAGTGCGCCCACCCGGTCCCCGTAGTGCCGGACGAGATCGGCCACCGTCTGGCCGCTCATGCTGAAGCCGACCAGGACCAGCGGCCCGTCCAGGCCCACGCGGGCGTCGATGACAGACACGGCCTGCTCGCAGCGGCGGCGCAGGCTCAGCTCGCTGAGCAGGCCGGTGCTCTCCCCATGCCCGGAGAAGTCGAAGGCGAGGGCGTGGCAGCCGTGCGCGGCGAACTCCTCCAGCAGCGGCACCAGTGGCTCCTTGCTGCCGTTGCCCGCGCCGTGCAGCAGTACGGCGGTGGCCCTGGCCGCTTCGCCCGGGCCGGTGTCGCAGGACAGCCCGGTGAGTCGTTCGCCGTCGACGGTGTGCGTGAAGGGGATCAGTTCACTCATGCGGCCATTCATGCATGCGGCCTGGCCTCGTGAGGCGCGATCAAAGACCCGGCGCCCCCCACACCGGGAACCAGCGGTTCAGGTCCTGCTCGATCGGCAGGTCCTCGGCGAGCGCCGCCCGTACCTGGAGTTCCAGCGCGTTGTCACGCCGCTGGGCTTCTCCCGGCAGGGGCGCGAACGGGTAGAAGGTGCCGCGCTTGTAGAGGTAGACCAGCCCGAGCCGCCGGCCCGACCGGTCCCGGAACCCCGCAAGAGAGCACAGGAGTTGAGGGCCGAACCCGTTGACCTCCATCTGGCTGTTCACGGCGTGCAGGTCCGTCACGAGCGGGGCCAGCTGGTCGGGGGCGCGGTGTGAGACCAGCCAGGAGTAGCCGTAGTCGTCCTGCCGCAGTTCCACCGGAGTACCGTCGCGGTCGGTGTCCGCGTCCAGCAGCGCCTGCACCTCGCGATGGGTCTGCTCGAAGGCGGCGCCCTCGACCGTGGCGAAGCACACCGCGCCCTGCCCGGTCGGGGTGAAGCCCGCCGCGGCCTCCAGCGTCACGGCCGCCGACGGCAGGGCGAAGAGCCGGTCCAGGTCCGGCGCGACGGGCTTCGTGCGGCCGAGCAGAATGTCCAGCAGCCCCATGCCCCGCTCACACCCCTCCGGCTGAGGTCGCCTCGCCCAGCTCGGCCGAGATTCGGCCCAGCTGGTCGAGCCGCTGCTCCAGGCTCGGGTGGGTGGAGAAGAGCCGTGCGAGACCGGGCTCGCGGCCCAGCGCCGGCGTGAAGTAGAAGGCGTTGAAGGCCTGGGCCGTGCGCAGGTCCTTCGTCGGGATGCGGGCGATGTCCCCCGAGACCTTGGTGAGGGCGGAGGCCAGCGCCGAGGGCCGGCCGGTGAGCAGCGCCGCCGCACGGTCCGCGGCCAGCTCCCGGTACCGGGACAGGGACCGGATCAGCAGGAAGCTCAGCGCGTACACGGCCGCCGACACGCCCATCACCGCCGCGAAGACCACCGCCGTGTTCTGGTCCCGCCGGCCCCCGCCGAACAGCTGCGAGTAGAAGGCGAACCGTACGATCAGCCCGGCGAGCACACCGAGGAACGAGGCGACCGTGATCACGGCGACGTCCTTGTGCGCCACGTGCGACAGCTCGTGCGCGAGGACGCCCTCCAGTTCGGCCGGCTCCAGACGCCTGAGCAGCCCGGTCGTCACACAGACCACGGCGTGGTCGGGGTTCCGCCCCGTCGCGAAGGCGTTGGGCATGTCCATCTCGGACACGGCCACCACCGGCTTGGGCATGTCCGCGATGGCGCACAGCCGGTCCACGACCCCGTGCAGCTCGGGATACTCCTCCCGCTCCACGACCCGCCCGCGCATCGCGAACAGTGCGACCCGGTCCGAGAACCAGTACTGCGCCCCGAGCACCGCCGCCGCGACCAGCACGACCAGCACCCACGACTTCAGCAGCACGATCAGCGCCGCGACGAACCCCACGTACACCAGCCCGAGCAGGAACAGCGTGATCCCCATACGGGTGGTCAACCGCCGGTCGCTCCGGAAACGGCTGTGCATCTGCATCACCCCGCAGTCACGCACTCGTCCCACTGCCAGTGTGCACCCGGCCCCGCCCATGAACGGGTCGCGATCATCCCCAGGCCCGGCAAAGGCGTCAGCCGCCCGCGGCCACCGCGTACCCGGGCACGGACGGCCACCGGACGGTCAGCACCACCGACTCCTCCTCGGCGCACCAGGAGTGGTCGACCCCGCGCCCCCACACGACGTAGTCACCCTGCCGCTCCAGCAGGACACTGCGACCGGGAAGCTCCACCCGGAAGCGCCCGCTGATGAGCACCAGCAGCGCGGTCCGCTCCTCGCCCCGCACCCACTGCGCCCGCTCGTCACCGGCCGGATGGACACCCCACTTGATCTCGACGGCCTCGCTGTGCCGCGGATCGCCCACGCCCTTGAAGTGCCCGAGGAGCCACCCCCGGTCCAGCGCCGCGTCCTTGCCCGCGTTCCCCACGTACACACCGTCGTCCACGGGGCCGGACGCTAGCACCCGCCTCGACGGGCCTGACACGCTCTAGTAGGGCGCCCGGAAGTTGAGGTACCCGAGCAGCACGATCACCGCGGCCACACAGCCGAGCACCACGACCGTCGACACCCACGACGAGCGGGACCGGCGACCGGACCCCCTGTGGTCGGGCTCGGGCCGGAAGGGCACGGGCCCGGGCGGGTTGTGCTTCCAGCGCGCGGCGAGCATACGGGCCCGCGCCGAGGGCTCCTTGTGCTCGGCACTGTCCGCCCATCTGAGGTCGAACTCGCGCTCCTGGCCGTCCTGTTCGTGCTCGGGCATCTCCTGCTCCACCCCCGTGAGGTCCTGGCAGCAGAATAGAACACACGACCGCGCCCCCGCTGCCCGTACGGGCAGCGGGGGCGCGGTCGTGATGCCTCGCTCAGGCCTCGATCACACGGATCGGGCGTCGATCACGTCGAAGAAGTGATGGTGCGGCGCCGTCACCTCGGAGTCTTGTTTGTGGAGTCGCTCTGACCAGCAGAAAAGCCGTTGTTGTCTGTCGTTGTCTGTCGTTGCCGACCACCCTCGGACGGCCCCGGCGGCCGAACACAACAGCGGCCCCCGTTCAGAAGAGGTCGTCAGGTCCCCGATAGTGCAGCTCGACGCCAGGTCCGTCACTGACCCTTCGCGCGTAAAGTATTCCTTCCATGGGCAAGTTGAGTGAAATATTGGCGTGTCCGACAAAATCAAAACCTGGCGACCAGAGTCTTACCTCATTACGGTGTGCGGTTGCACGAAGCCATGCACGCTTTGATGGCGGCGGGCCGGACCAAATGACTTCGTCAATCCGCTCGACTCTTTTCCTCCATGACCGATATCGGGTCCGCGATACATTTTCTACAAATCGCAGCCACGCTTCGCGTGACTCTGCGGTCGGCCAGTTCGGTGAACGGGAAATTTCAGGATCCAGCCGAGCAATCCATGCCCACATTGCTGGAACTGAGGAGAACGTCGCACCGGTCTCCTCAATGGCAGCTATTGCGGCGACTCGGTGGTCGAAGCCGGCGCGAATCAGGATGGATGCTGATTGAAGAAAAGTACCAGTCTCGATCGCGGTTAGCACTGATCCTTCGAGCGCGGCAGCAGTGGGGTTACCTTGCGCGTCCTCATACACACGAGCCGCCTCAGCGCCCCACACCAGTCGATAGATCAGGTCCGATTCGATGAACTGGGCGATGGCGATGCGGTCATCAGGATCAGGCCCATCGAAGTCTCCTAGTGGCCGGCCATTCACCCACTGTCCGAGAACCTCTCGCCAGTTCCTGATCTTCGTCTCGGGCTGGAACGTAGGCAAGGAGAAGAGCGTTTCTGCGATCTGCTCAATCCGAGTTGTCGCGGTTTCGTGATCTCCCCCAGCTATAGCGGCCTCGGCCTGGGCGATCAATTCAACGACGTCCCCTGCAACCTGGGCAAGCTCTCGTCCTGCGTCTACGCCGAGCCCTGCAAGGTACCATCCACGACGCTGCGTTCGTGTGCTTGTGGCCCAGATGAACTGGGTCCGGTTGGCGACTACCTCACGCAAAGCCGCAGCGGGCCCCTCGCCGAAGCGCTGGATTTGCCGGTCCCACAGGGAATCCCTGAGGGTATCTACGATCCGCTGCGTGATCTGGTCAGGATGGGAGTCGTCCTCCCCGAGGACGCTCAAGATTCCTGTGTCGAGCAGCGCGAGGTTTGACCGCCAGGATTGTTCTGCCGCCTCTTGGGCCTCCGGCGTCTCGCCGGCAACAACCGGGAATGCCCATTCTGGGCCTCCAGTGAGATAAGCGAGGAATTGCGACAGTTGACTAGAATCGATATGTTCAATGATGCGTCGGATTAGGGCACGACTCACCTCGATCAGTCCGGACCGCAAGGTCTTGCCGGTCTCGCCGCTGGTGAGTTCCCTCCAATCACGTCGTTTGGAGTCCTTGGGGTCGAAGATGGGACAGAGCACAAGCCCTTCGCTGTCGACGAAGGCGCGGCCGGCCCGTCCGATGACATTTGAGAACTCAGCACCGGTAAGAAGGTTCCCACTGCGGCGAAGTCCGTGGAAAAGCACAACGGATGCCGATAGGTTCAAGCCTTGGGCGAGGGTCGGTGAGGCCACCGTGACCCTGACGACTCCCTCGTGAAGCAAACGCTCAACTTCACGGCGGAAAGGTGCGGGGAGTGCGCCGTGGTGGATAGCCACTCCCAATTTGAGGCACTCCAAGATGGGGTGATCTTCGCCGAACCATTCGGCACCAATCGAGAGAACGCTCGCCAGGTCGACCTGAGGAGGGAGGACGGAGTCGATGAGACCTTGTTTTCGAAGTTTGACGATCTCGCGCGCATAAGGCTCAACTGAGTTTCGTTGCGGACAGAAGATCAGCACGGTTTGACCTTCTTCAACGAGTCGCCACGAGGCCGCGATGACGAGTTCCCGCTGATCAGCGGGAAATGACTTCCTCCGAGGGCGAGTCGGCGCTTTTGCTTCGAGATATTTGGGGATAAATGGTCGGTCACCTCCCAATGTGATCGACAAGCGAGCGTGGTCTCGACGCCATTCCACCAAGCCAAACCGTTGCTGCGTGGGGCGCCATTCCTCGCGGTGGAGCCCACGCGGATTGTCGTCGGTTACCCAGGAAACGAAGTCATTGAGGTCATCGCCTGAAGGGAAGACAGCCGAGAGACATACGATCCTGCGCGTGTTCGCGTCGGAGCGGCGCAAAAGACGCTGGATCTGCGCTTCGTACCGAACTTCACGCTCGGACGGCCCGATCATGTGTCCTTCGTCGAGGACTACCAGGCCAACGTCATCGAGAAGGCTTGGGTCCGATCTGAGAGCAAAGTCAAGTTTTTCCGGGGTTGCTACGACGATGCGACTCTCACGGAGGGCATGCTCATCGAACTCACTTACCCCCATGCTTCCGTAGAGGGATGAGACATTTATCCCGAGAGGCATAAAGGTACGCGCCAACACCTGTTCGGTTTGGGCAGACAGTGCCCGCAGCGGAGCCACGTAGATGGCACGCTGCTCTTGAGCTAGGCAGGACAAAATGCAAAGCTCTGCGATCCGAGTCTTGCCCGCACTGGTAGGGAGAGCAACAACAAGGTCGTCGTTCCCCTCGAAAATTCGATCGACAACGTGTAGCTGCGATGGCCAGAGGTCGATCTCGGAGCGCCCGCGGGCAAAGAGAGTGGCTACAAAAGTTCGTCGCAGGTAACGCCACCGAGCTTTGCGCAGCTCATCAGGAATTTGAACGTGCGCAATACCTACCGGCGGTGGTTGGTCAGGGATGTTAGCACCAATACTGGTGTGGGCGAGGTCATCAAGCAACCGACGTGTGAGGCGATGGACCCACCATGGTCCCGGAGCACTTATATCGTGTGACGCACGCTCTCCTGTCTGTAAGTCATCGAGCGCCGTCGCCATCAGTTCCGGCTGAGCGTGAGCCAAAGCAAATAGAGCAGCGGAGACAGCCGACATATAGTTCTCGCTGAGCAACAATTCAATAGGGCCACGGTCGCTTGTTAGAGTCCCAGCCTCCTCATGGACAGTGGGATATTCGCGACTGGAGCCAAGGAAGGCTGCCAATAGGGCATCGTCCGTCACGTCGGGCGATGCCCTTAAACGTCGAGTCCGTTCCTCGATAGCATCGAGAGAGCGCATAATCAAGTCAGCCAGCGTCTGTTCCATCGGCGTCAGCCGGCCTGATTGCACACTTCCTTGGACGAGCGAGTATGCGCGTGCTGCATATCCAGACAGATGACTTGCTGCACCAGCAATCAAACGGTGGAAAGATGTATCGCTACTCTCCGATACATTCCTGGTTGCTGCCTCAAGCGCGTACGAGGCATGAATAAGGCCTTCGCGAGCGAGACTTGCGTAACCGCCGACCGTTTCCTGATCTGCCTCGTCCGTGTCAACAGGTTCAGCGATTCGCAGGCTCGTGGAGATCAGGGAGTACGCGTACCCGAGAAGGTCGTTATCCAGGGAGCTATCGAACAACGGCGCCCCGTCGGGCAGTGTTCCACCGCGACGGATCATAGACTGGGCCTGCCCTCTGGCGACGAGTCGACCTCGGAACCGCGGTTCTATGGCACTGGTCAAGGCTTGGGACAAGGATTGATGGTCACGCACGATCCGCAATCACCCTCTCGTAGACCGCGCGGACAAAATCTTGGTGTGCTTGCACCTGAAGAATCACTGCCCGCTGCGCTATATCACCCTCGTAGGCGGTCAGATCAGCGTTGACATGGCTGGTCGGATTGTTCCCTGCAAAAAGGAACATCAGATGCGTAACGATTTTAGGTCGAATACCATCTTCGAGCTGGAGTGTGAGGATTTTCTCCCCCAAATCATCATTGACCGTATCCAGCAAACGCTCTGCGAACTGGGTCAACGAATGTGGGGATGGAAGCCCGTCGGATCGCTGCAAACCATCGCGGGCTTCTTCCACCGTGGCAGATCGCGCTTGAGCTCGGCTTTTCGCTTCACCCTTGATTAGGTGAACCTTCGAAGAAGAGTCAAGTTTTGCAGCGAGCACGTCATCACCGCGCATTGCCCACTCCTGGTGGTCCCGCTGAATCAACCGGCTTGGGCCGATGACATACCCGCAGTCTTCCTCCAGAAATGCGCCAGCAAGTATCTCGCCAAGATCGCCTGATCTTGCGCTTTGCTTGGTTGGTAGCTTGTTTTGCAGAAACTTGGCTACCTGGCCCTTGCCGAATCGTTCCGCAATGCGTGTCAGCGATTTAGTTTCGGCGTAGCGACTAGGAAGGTAGGCTGCAAGCAACGTAATGCCAACCTCATCCGTAGCCGACGTAAGAACGTCGATTGCATGAGATTCGACATACGTCACCTTAGAGGGTTTGCACCACTTCTTGTAGCTCGTCACCTCATTGCCCCCCGCAATAGGTTGCCGTCTCCATGCAGCCGATGTGACGTCCACCCCGAGGACCGGCCGTACCGCTCTCCGCAATCCGGCATAGTCGATCCTCGCGATCGCGAGCGCAGTGGGTCAAGCACGCTTCCGCTCTGCGGGGTCTGTCACCAGTCGGCTTGTAAACCCGGCATCGCGCAGGCGTTCGTCCGCTGCGGCCACGTCATCAGGAACGTGCTGTTCGAGCATGAATCCTTGCTGTGGGTAGATCATGAGCCGCTGTTGAGCGCCCGTCAACATGTCAATCACGAGGCGTGCATCGCCGATCGAGTCAACGTAGTCGACCAGGGGCATGGGGGTGGACGTGCTGACCCACTCGACTTCGGGCCACAGCTTGCGTGCGGTCGCGTAGGCCCGTCGTTCTTCGTACGGCTTGCTGACCAGCAGGACGGACGAGACGGCGGCCCGGTGCTCTTCGAGCAGGGCGCGAGAGAAGCGGATGTTCTCTTTCCTGTGTTCCGGGCCCGCGGCTCAACGAGGATGGCATCGCCCGGCACCCCCAGGTCCATCGCCCGCTCGCGATAGTGCTCAGCCTCGCCACGTGGCATACGGTCGCGCGTGGTGCGGCTGGTGGCCTCGGTGAAGACGATCAGCGGCGTCATGCCCCGGTGGTAGAGATCGGCGGTTGTGTCCGCGACTCCGCGGTCATGACTGCCGAGTCCGATCGCGACAGAGTCGGGGGAGCGGTGCACGTCGTGCGACAGGTCAAACTGGTCGGCCCACAGATGGTGTTCGCTCCACTCAAGGGCGGCAAGCTGCGAGACGTGCCGCTGCCCGACGTGGTATCGGATGCGCTTGCCGCGCACATCACCCGTCGGCCCCCTACCGACGTCACTCTGCCGTGGAAGACCCCGGACGGCTCGCCGGTCACAGCGAAACTGCTGTTGCCTCGCGGGAGCGTAAGGCACTGAACAGGAACTACTTCAACATGTACCTGTGGAAGCCCGCCCTGATTGCTGCCGGCGTCATTCCGGAACGGGCGCCTGGGGAGCGGTTCAAGCCGTCGTGTGAGCACGGCATGCACGCCTTGCGGCACTACTACGCATCGGTGCTGCTGGACTCGGGAGAGAACATCAAGGCCCTGGCCGAGTACCTCGGTCACTCCGACCCGGGATTCACACTCCGGACGTACACACACCTCATGCCGAACAGCCGGGACCGTGCTCGTAAGGCCATCGACGCCGCATTCGGCGCACCGGGTGCGGACGCCGGTCCCGGCGATGCCGATGCGTTGACCTGACCGACGGCCCGGCCGTAGCCCGCGACGATCGTTCGCGGCGCAGAGCCCGAAAACAGGCCGTCGGCCGTGCCCTTCCAGCGAGGAAGAACACGGCCGACGGCCCACAGACGGCCCAGGGGAGCAGAAACCCGCTCTGACCTGGGGCGATATCACACGTCGAAGTACAGCTCGAACTCGTGCGGGTGCGGACGCAGCTGCAGCGGCGCGATCTCGTTCGTGCGCTTGTAGTCGATCCACGTCTCGATCAGGTCCGGCGTGAACACGTCGCCCTGGAGGAGGAACTCGTGGTCGGCCTCGAGGGAGTCGAGGACGGCCGGGAGCGAGGTCGGGACCTGCGGGACGCCCGCGTGCTCCTCGGGGGCGAGCTCGTAGAGGTCCTTGTCGATCGGCTCGGCCGGCTCGATCTTGTTCTTGATGCCGTCCAGGCCCGCGAGCAGCAGCGCGGAGAAGGCCAGGTACGGGTTGCCGGAGGAGTCGGGCGCGCGGAACTCGACGCGCTTGGCCTTCGGGTTCGAGCCCGTGATCGGGATACGCATCGCGGCGGAGCGGTTGCGCTGCGAGTAGACCAGGTTCACCGGGGCCTCGAAGCCGGGGACCAGGCGGTGGTACGAGTTCACCGTCGGGTTGGTGAAGGCCAGCAGCGACGGGGCGTGCTTGAGGATGCCGCCGATGTAGTAGCGGGCGGTGTCCGACAGGCCCGCGTAACCGGCCTCGTCGTAGAAGAGCGGGGAGCCGCCCGTCCACAGGGACTGGTGGACGTGCATGCCCGAGCCGTTGTCACCGAAGATCGGCTTCGGCATGAAGGTCGCCGTCTTGCCGTTCTTCCACGCCACGTTCTTCACGATGTACTTGAAGAGCTGGAGGTCGTCGGCGGCGGCGAGCAGCGTGTTGAACTTGTAGTTGATCTCGGCCTGGCCGGCGGTGCCCACCTCGTGGTGCTGGCGCTCGACCTGCAGGCCGGCGCGGTTCAGCTCCAGGGAGATCTCGGCGCGCAGGTCGGCGAAGTGGTCGACCGGCGGGACCGGGAAGTAGCCGCCCTTGTAGCGGACCTTGTAACCACGGTTGTCCTCGAGGGCACCGGTGTTCCAGGCGCCGGCCTCGGAGTCGATGTGGTAGAAGGACTCGTTCGCGGTGGTGGCGAAGCGGACGGAGTCGAAGACGTAGAACTCGGCCTCGGGACCGAAGTACGCCGTGTCGGCGATCCCGGTGGAGGCGAGGTAGGCCTCGGCCTTCTTCGCCACGTTGCGCGGGTCACGGGAGTACTGCTCGCCCGTGATCGGGTCGTGGATGAAGAAGTTGATGTTCAGCGTCTTGTCACGGCGGAACGGGTCGACCCGGGCGGTCGACAGGTCCGCGCGCAGCGCCATGTCGGACTCGTGGATGGCCTGGAAGCCGCGGATGGACGAGCCGTCGAAGGCCAGCTCCTCGTCCGCGTCGAACGCCTCAGCAGGCACCGTGAAGTGCTGCATCACGCCCGGCAGGTCGCAGAAGCGGACGTCGATGAACTTGACGTCCTCGTCCGCGATGAACTTCTTGGCCTCGTCGGCGTTCTGGAACATCCAGCTCCTCCTACTCCCGACCGTCCCGCCGGGGTGGTAGTTCGTTCGTGCGGCCAGTGCGGGTGGCACACGCTGACCTCGACCCTAGGGACGCGTGGTTTCTCTGGCGTGACTCATTTGTTTCGCACAAGTTAACCGGCTCGGCTTCCACCGTAGCCCCGACGCACCCCGCCGTGCCCTGGTCATTTCCGGGCGCAGTACCGTGGACGGGTGGACAACAGGCAAGCACTCGGATCGTGGCTTTCCGGGCCCCGCGCGGCGGCGGAAGAGGCCGGTGTCGACTTCGGATACCGGGGTGAACAGCTCGGTCTGCCCGAGGAGGGACCCGGCTCGATCGCCCGCCCGGGGCGGCGGCTCGGCGCCCTGGCCGTGGACTGGGGCCTGAGCCTCCTGATCGCATACGGTCTCATCACCCAGAGCTACAACGAAGCGGCCCAGATCTGGGCGCCGCTGATCATGTTCGCCCTGATGGTCCTCACGGTCGGTACGGTCGGCTTCACGCCGGGCAAGCGGCTCCTCGGCCTGCGGGTGCTCGCCCTGGACACCGGCCGGGTCAGCCCGTGGCGCGCGGTGCTGCGCACGGTCCTGCTCTTCCTCGCGATCCCCGCCCTGATCTGGGACCGCGACGGCCGGGGCCTGCACGACCGGCTGGCGGGCACGGTCGAGGTCCGCATCTGACACGCACGAACGGACATGAACGAACGGACATGAACGAACGGACATGAGTGAAGGGGCGGCCGGAGTGATCCGGCCGCCCCTTCACTCATGTGGTCTGCGGGCTGTCAGCGCGCCTTCGGCCCGCCGCCCCTGGGCATCCGCATGCCCTTGGGCATCGGACCCTTCGGCAGCGGCATGTTGCTCATCAGGTCGCCCAGGGCGCGCAGTCGGTCGTTGGTTGCGGTGACCTGCGGGCCGGTCAGCACGCGGGGCAGCTTCAGCATGGTCGTGCGCAGCTTCTTCAGCTCGACCTGGCCCTCGCCCGTGCCCACGACCAGGTCGTGCACCGGGACGTCCGCGACGATGCGGTTCATCTTCTTCTTCTCGGCGGCGAGCAGGGACTTCACCCGGTTGGGGTTGCCCTCGGCGACGAGGACGATGCCCGCCTTGCCGACCGCGCGGTGCACCACGTCCTGGTTGCGGTTCATCGCCACCGCGGGGGTCGTCGTCCACCCCCGGCCGATGTTGTCGAGCACCGCCGCCGCGGCACCGGGCTGGCCCTCCATCTGCCCGAAGGCGGCCCGCTCGGCCCGGCGCCCGAACACGATCGCCGACGCGAGGAAGGCGAGCAGGAGGCCCAGGATTCCGGCATAGATGGGGTGACCGATCAAGAAACCGATCGCGAGGAAGACACCGAAGGTGACGATTCCGACTGCCGCGAGTACAAGACCGATCTTCTTGTCGGCCTTGCGGGTCATCTTGTAGGTCAGAGCGATCTGCTTCAGTCGCCCGGGGTTCGCAGCGTCCGCTGCAGGTTCCTTCCTCGCCATGCCACGCAGTCTACGTGGCCCCACAAGCGCCTACGACGGCAGTGTCCGCGGGGCGACTCGCGGGGGAGGGGAGCGGGCTCAGGGGTGGACGGAGACGGAGCGGGAGACGGACTGCTCGAGGACGCGCTGCGCCTCGACCCGGTCCTTGGCGCGACGGCGGTCCTCCAGCACGGAGGTCCAGGCGTTGCGGCGGGCGGTGCGCTGACCGCTGCTCAGCAGCAGCGACTCGACGGCACGCAGGGCGGTGGTGAAGGACGGAATCGCGGTGGCGCGAACGGGCGCGGCCTGCATGGGTGAGGTCCCCCCTCGGGAGCGGTGTACGTGCTGTGAGTTCAGCGTCACTGATTGGTGTTACCAGGGCGTGTCCGACCGGTCAAACACCCATGAAGCCCCGGCGGGGATCCGTGGAACGCCGACGCGGTCCTGACATGCGCCCTCATCTGCGAGGACGGTCAGGACCGCGTCATATCGGTCACTACCGGCGGGTAGTCTCTTGTGCGCGAATTCACACGCTTGTCTCGCCCTTTGGCGGGAAGGGCGGTGACGGTTCGTCAGACGGCCTGGGCCGCGATGCGCGCGTCCCGCTGCTCCATGGCCATCCGGTAGAGCCGCCCGGCGCGGTACGAGGACCGCACCAGCGGGCCCGACATCACACCGGAGAAGCCGATCTGCTCGGCCTCCTCCTGCAGCTCCACGAACTCGTGCGGCTTGACCCAGCGCTCCACCGGGTGGTGGCGCACGGAGGGCCGCAGGTACTGCGTGATGGTGACCAGCTCGCAGCCCGCGTCGTGCAGCTGCTTCAGCGCCTCGCTGACCTCCTCGCGGGTCTCGCCCATGCCGAGGATCAGGTTCGACTTGGTGACGAGGCCGTAGTCGCGGGCCGCGGTGATGACCTGCAGGGAGCGCTCGTAGCGGAAGCCCGGGCGGATCCGCTTGAAGATCCGCGGGACCGTCTCGACGTTGTGCGCGAAGACCTCGGGGCGGGAGGAGAAGACCTCCTCCAGCTGCTCCGGGACGGCGTTGAAGTCGGGCGCGAGCAGCTCGACCTTCGTCCGGCCTGCCTCGCGCTGCGCCGTCTGCTGGTGGATCTGGCGGACCGTCTCCGCGTACAGCCAGGCGCCGCCGTCCTCCAGGTCGTCGCGGGCGACGCCGGTGATCGTGGCGTAGTTCAGGTCCATGGTGACCACGGACTCACCCACGCGGCGCGGCTCGTCGCGGTCGAGCGCCTCGGGCTTGCCCGTGTCGATCTGGCAGAAGTCACAGCGCCGGGTGCACTGGTCGCCGCCGATGAGGAACGTGGCCTCGCGGTCCTCCCAGCACTCGTAGATGTTGGGGCAGCCGGCTTCCTGGCAGACCGTGTGCAGGCCCTCGCTCTTCACGAGGTTCTGCATCTTGGTGTACTCGGGGCCCATTTTCGCCCGGGTCTTGATCCACTCGGGCTTGCGCTCGATGGGGGTCTGGCTGTTGCGGACCTCCAGGCGCAGCATCTTGCGTCCGTCGGGTGCGACTGCGGACACGACCGGCTCCCTAGCGATTGATTCTTCGGCGTCCTCAAGGGTACGCCCGTTGATTTGAATGCCTGTGTGGGTACGGGGGCGTCTGATGGATCTCCGCGGCGTCGCGACGTCCGGCACGCACTCTCGCCGCACCGGACAAAAGGCCTAGTAGCTCCGCTACGAGGCCTTCCGTCCGGCACGCCGAGAGCACGCACCGAACGCCGCTCCTTCTTCCACGGAGATCCATCAGACGCCCCCCAGCCCCTCCACAGCCCGTTTTATGCCGCCGGCGCCTTCTCGATCTCCCGCGGCTTCAGCTCGGCGTTCTCCAGGACGTCCCGCAGGTGCCGCTCGACGACCGGCAGGACCTCCTCGATCGTCACGTCGCGGCCCAGTTCGCTCGCCAGCGAGGCGACCCCCGCGTCACGGATGCCGCACGGGATGATCCGGTCGAACCACTTGTTGTCGGGGTTCACGTTGAGCGCGAAGCCGTGCATGGTGACGCCCTTGGCCACGCGGATGCCGATCGCGGCGATCTTGCGGTCCTCACGGCGCTGGCCCGCGTTGGAGGGCGCGTACTCCGGGCCGTTCAGGCGCGGGTCGAACTCCTCGTCGTGCAGCCGCGGGTCGAAGTCCAGGGCCAGGCCGCCGAGCACGGGGCGCTGCTCGACCGGGTCGCCCAGCACCCACACCCCGCTGCGGCCCTCGACCCGGGTGGTCTCCAGGCCGAACTCCGTACAGGTGCGGATCAGGGCCTCTTCGAGGCGGCGTACGTGGGCCACGACATCCACCGGCCGCGGAAGCTTCTGGATCGGGTAGCCCACCAGCTGGCCGGGGCCGTGCCAGGTGATCTTGCCGCCGCGGTCCACGTCGACGACCGGCGTGCCGTCGAGGGGCCGCTCGTTGTCCGCCGTGCGCCGGCCCGCCGTGTAGACCGGGGGGTGCTCCAGGAGCAGCACGGTGTCGGGGACCTCGTCCGCGAAGCGCGCCGCGTGCACCCGGCGCTGCTCGTCCCACGCCTCCCGGTACTCGACGGCCTCGTCACCGAACCCCATGCGGACGAACCGCAACTCACTCACGGCAAGCGCCTCCCTAGGACGGGTGTGTCAGGCACGTATCGCGCCCCAGCCACTGTACGTCCGGCCCGGGCACGTCAGTCCTGGGGCCAATCCTCACACGATCGGATGAATGTCCGGGAAAATGTGTGATGGGGTGCTTACTCTCCGCTACATTCGCGCCGTCCAGCAAGCCAAAAGGCCTGCTCACAGGCAATCCGGCAGATCACCCACACCGGAAGGCAGGAGACCGCACCGCACCATGACGGAACGACCCGCGCAGCGCACCCCCAACCGACAGCTCGCCGCGCTCATCGCAGAAGCGGGGTTCTCCAACGCGGGTCTCGCCCGTCGCGTGGACCAGCTCGGTCTCGAACACGGACTCGACCTGAGATACGACAAGACATCCGTCACCCGGTGGCTGCGCGGCCAGCAGCCCAGGGGCACCACGCCCGCGCTGATCGCCGAGGTCTTCACCCGGCGCCTGGGCCGCCGTCTCACGGCCCAGGACCTCGGCCTGGACGCCTGTGCGCCCGTCTACGCGGGGCTGGAGTTCGCGTCCACCCCCGAGGAGGCCGTCGACATCGTCAGCGGGCTGTGGCGCAAGGACTCCGGCAGCCACGCCGAGCTGCGCAAGATCGCCTTCACGCCCGCCGGGCTCGTCGTGCCCAGCCGGGACTGGCTGATCGGCCGCGCCGACGAGAAGGTGGCCCGGGGCGAGCCGGCCGCCGCCCGCATCCCGGCGCAGGGCCGCCCCGCCCTGCGCCCCCCGGCCGAGCAGGGCGTGCCGTCCCTGCCCCGCCAGCGCGGGCAGGCCGAACGCGGGCCCGGCCAGAAGGTGACCGCCGGCGACATCGCCGCCCTGCGCTCCGTCGGCGAGCTGTTCCGCACCCTCGACGACGCCTACGGCGGCGGCCACGCCCGCCAGGCCCTCGTGCGCTATCTGGAGCACGAGTGCGAGCCCATGCTGCGCGGCACCTACGGCGAGCAGACCGGCCGCCGGCTGTTCGCCGCCGCCGCCGACCTGACCCGGCTCGCGGGCTGGACGTCGTACGACATCGCCGCGCACGGACTCGCCCAGCGCTACTTCGTGCAGGCGCTCCGGCTCACCCAGGCGGCCGGGGACCGGACGTACGGGGCGTACGTGCTGGTCACCATGAGCCGGCAGGCCGTCTACCTCGGGCACGGACGGGAGGCCGTGCAACTCGCGCGCGTGGCCCAGCAGGGCGTCGGCACCTCGGCCCCGCCGGTCGTACAGGCGCTGCTGCACGCCTCCGAGGCGCGCGGGCACGGAGTCCTCGGCGAGGTGCGGGCCTGCACGGCCGCACTGGTCCGCGCCGAGCGTGCCCTGGAGACGGCCCGGTCCGGGGACGACGTCCCGCACTGGGCCAAGTTCTTCGACGAGGCGCAGCTCGCCGACGAGTTCGGGCACTGCCACCGGGACCTTCAGCAGTTCCGCGCCGCCGCCCAGCACGCGGAACGCTCACTCCAGCTGCGCGCCCCGTCCTACGCCCGCAGCCGCCTGTTCTGCCGGGTCGTCCTCGCCACCGCCCGCCTCGGCCTCGGCGAACTCGACCAGGCCTGCCAACTGGCCGCGGAGGCGGCGGGCCAGGCCGCGGAGATGCGCTCGGTACGGGCGGTGGAGTACGTGAGGGACTTCGAGCGACGACTGGAGCCGTACAAGGACGCCGCTCCGGTACGGAATTACCGTGACAAGGTAGCGGCCTTGGGGTGAGGTTCCCAGGGGCGCGGGGAACTGCGCGAACAACCCCCGCGCACCCGCACCCGACGAACCACCTACGCAGCCCGCGGCACCGTCGGCAGCGGATCGGCAACATGCATCGACCGCCCGGCCCCCAAGTCCGCCAAGATCGCCGCGGACGCCCGGTGCCCGGAGTGCAGAGCGCCCTGGACCGTACTGGTATCCCGGTGATCCCCACACACATACAGCCCGGCCAGCAACCGCACCGGCCGCCGCAGATCATGCGGCGGCCGCATCGCGGGCACGGCCTCCGCCGTGTGGTGCACGGCCAACGTCTCCCACCGAGCCGTCGACACCCCGTACAGCCGCGCCAGATGCATCCGCACGGCCGTGTCGACATCCCCCGGCGGCCGCCCCAGCACCGTCGAGGACACCAGCGCCCGCCCCGCCGGAGCACGGGACGGATCGACCCGGCTGACCACAGCCGTATGCGCGACCGGCCCGCCGAGATCCGCGTCGAGCAGCAAGGACGCCCCCGTCCCCGGCGGTTCGTCCGTCGTGTGATGCACCACCGTCACCGGATGGAAGTCCGGCACCCGCAACCCGGGCAGCAACTCGGCCGCGGCCCTGGCGCCCGTCGCCACCAGCACCGCCCGGCACCGGATCTCCCCGTGCTCGGCGGTGGTCACCGAGGTCGTGGAGACGGAGGTGACGCGCACGCCGGTGTGCACGGTGCCCGGCGGCAGCGTGCTCGCCAGCAGCTCCGGCAGGGCCTCGGCGCCGCCCTCCGGCAGACACAGCCGGCCGCCCGCGAAGGCGCGCAGCGCGAGGTCCGCGCACCGGCTGGACGTCGTCAGGTCCGGGTCGCACAGCAGGGCGGCCAGCAGCGGACGCAGGAAGCCGTCGATCGTCCGGGCCGGCAGCCCGCGAGCCGCCAGGGCCTCACCGGCGGGCAGCTCCGGGCGGGCCAGCAGCCGTTCGGCCGGGGTACCGGCCAGCCGGGTCAGGGCGGCACCCAGGCGGGCCTGGTCGACGGCAGTGCCCAGCGGCGCGCCGGACCGGCTGCGGGGTACCGAGACCTGCCGACCGGGCACCGCCACCGGCCGCACCGGCCTCCTGGACGGCCTGGGCGCGGACGGCGACCGGGGAGCGCTCGCCAGGGCGCGCACAGCGTGCAGTGCGCCCCGTGCGCCCCCTGTGCCCGCCTGGACGCCCGCGCGATGGTGGCGTCCGTCGCCGTGCAGCAGGACCCCGGGCGAGAAGGGGCGCAGCACGAGGGTGCCGAGGCCGGGTGTCAGCCGTAGTTCCGGGTATGCCGTGGACAGCAACTGGCCGATTCTGTCGAGCCGGAAGCCGTCGACCTTCTCCGTCGCCATCCGGCCGCCGACCCCGTCGGCGGCCTCCAGGACCATGGTCGTCACTCCTGCGCTGGTCAGCCGGTGCGCGGCCGAGAGTCCGGCGACCCCGGCCCCCACGACGACCACGTCCGCCTGGTAAGCGGGCTCAAGCACGTGCCCCTCCTCGAGGTTGCGCGGGCGCTGGAGACGTCATGCCCTCAACAGGCCCCAGGGATACGCGAGTTCTGGTCGAGCGTAGGGCCGTGATCGGTCAGGGGGAGTCGCGCATCGACAGGGCACGGTCGCACAGCGGTCGCATACGGACTCCTTGTGGGCGTGAAGTGGTCACAGGGGGCTGGTGTGCGGCACGAGGGGCTGTCTCGGAACAGTCGGTCGGCATTGATCGGCATTGATCGGCAGTCGGTCGGCGGTCGGTCGGCAGTCGGTCGGCTGTCCTGACCGGGTGCGTCACAACGCCGCCCGGATCGCCCCCTCGATCTCCGGGAAGGCGAACCGGAACCCCGACTCCAGCAGTCGCGTCGGCAGGACCCGGGCGCTGCCGAGCACATCCCCGGCCATCTCGCCGAGCACGGCCTGCAGGACGGGCGCGGGCACCGCGAACAGTGTCGGGCGGTGCAGCACGCGCCCCATCGCCGCAGTGATCTCACGGTTCGTCAGCGGGTTCGGGGCGGTGAGGTTGAACGGCCCGGACAGGCCGTCGGTGTCGATGAGATGCCGGATCGCGGCGACCTCGTCGTGCAGCGCGATGAACGACCAGTACTGCCGCCCGTCGCCCATCCGCCCGCCGAGCCCGGCCCGGAACAGCGGGAACAGCCGCCCCCACGCACCGCCCTCGCGGGACACGACCAGCCCGGTCCGGATGAACACCGTGCGGACACCGGCCTCCTGGGCCGCTGCGGTGGCGGCCTCCCACTCCACGCACAGCTCGGGCAGGAACCCCTCGCCCGCCGGCGCGCTCTCGTCGACGGCCCGGTCCCCGGTCTCGCCGTAGTAGCCCATGGCGCTGCCGTTCACGAAGACCCGCGGCCGGTCCTGCTCGTCCAGGGAGGCGACAGCGCGGGCGAGCGCTGCCGTGCCGTTCACCCTGCTGTCGCGGATCCGCTGCTTGTAGGCGTCCGTCCAGCGGCGGTTGCCCACCCCCGCACCGGCCAGGTTCACCACCGCGTCGCACCCGGCCAGCCCGGCCGCGTCCACCCGCCCGCCCTCGGGGTCCCAGCGGACCTCGTCCGCGGCCCGGGGGGCGTGGCGTACGAGGCGCAGCACCTCGTGCCCGTCCGCGGTCAGGGACCGCACCAGGGCGCCGCCGATGAGACCGGACGCACCGGCCACTGCGATTCGTGAGCGTTCCATGGGCCCCATCCTGCCCGCCGCCGCCATAAATCCGGGGTACGGCCACAAGCCATCGCCGTAGGGTGACGCCATGCCCGAGTCCCGTGATCTCCGTATACGCCTCGCCACGCCCGATGACGGCGAAGGGCTGGCCCTGCTGGACCGGCTCGCGTGGTCGCACCTGCACGCGGTGGGGCCCGAGCCGCAGCCGCCGCACCCGCCGTTCTTCAGCGAGCGGCACGCCCCCGACGACTGCCTGGTCGCCGAACTCGGTGACCGCCTGGCGGGCTACCTCCACCTCGGCTTCCCGACGCCGGTCGACTCCAACCGGCACGTCCGGCAGATCCAGGGCCTCGTCGTCTCGGAGGAGGCGCGCGGCCGGGGCGTCGGACGGGCCCTCGTCCGGGCCGCCGTGGACGAGGCCCGCCGGCGCGGTGCCCGCCGCCTCACCCTGCGCGTCCTCGCCCACAACACCCCGGCCCGCAAGCTCTACGAGGCCGAGGGATTCGTGGTGGAGGGAGTCCTGCCCGAGGAGTTCCGGCTCGACGGGCAGTACGTGGACGACGTGCTGATGGGACGTTTCCTCTGAGCCGGTGCCGGGGCGCTTAGGACGCGGCCAGCTCGCCCGTGTCCACCGGTGCCGTCGCGTTCGCCGCGCGCTCGGCTTCGGAGGAGACCTCGGCCGCCGTCAGCACGTAGCCCGTCTCGGCGTCCGAGGTGGAGCGGGCGAAGACCACGCCGAAGACCCGGCCGTCCGTCGTCAGGAGAGGCCCGCCGGAGTTGCCGGGGCGGACCGTGGAACGGATCGAGTAGATCTCGCGGGTGACCGTGTCGTCGTTGTAGATGTTCTGGCCCGTCGCCCGGACCCGGTTCGCGACCGTCGCCGCCTGGAGGTTCAGGTCGCCGTCCTGCGGATAGCCGGCGACCACCGCCGAGTCGCCGCGCTCGGCGGTGTCGTCGAACCGCAGCACGGGCGCCTTCAGGCCCGGCGCGTACAGCACGGCCACGTCCTTCTGCGGGTCGAAGAGCACCACCCGCGCCTCGTACGTCCGCCCGACCCCGCCGATCTGCACGGTCGGCTCGTCGATGCCCGCCACCACGTGGGCGTTGGTCATCACGTGCTCCCGCGCGTACACGAACCCGCTGCCCTCGCGGCCCTGCGTGCCCGCGACGCCCTCGACCTTGACCGTGCTCAGCTTGGCGGCGTTCGTGGCGGCCGCCGTGACGCTGTCGCCGGAGGGGGCGGCGACCTCGGCGGTCGACTCGTTCTCGAAGGGGTTGAAGACCTGCGGGAAGCCCGCCTCGGTCAGCGCCGACGTGGCCCGCGAGAACCAGGCCGGGGTGGTGTCCGGCATCGTCTCCTGCACCGCGCCGAGCAGCCGGGAGTCCCGGATCGCCGACGTGACCAGCGGTGACGAGGACGCGCCCAGGACGCTCGCGGCCACCCAGGCCACGATCAGGACCGCGACCGAGTTGGCCACGGCCCCGCCGATCCCGTCCGCCACCCGCAGCGGCCCCCGGTCCAGCTCCCGCCGCAGCCGGAGCGCGAGACGCCCCGCCAGTTCGTGACCCACCACCGCCGGGAGCAGCACCGTCAGCACCGCCGTCACCGTCGCACGGGTCGAACCGGGCGGCACCAGGTCCATCACCCACGGCAGGATCCACACGCCGACGACCGCACCGCCCACGAAGCCCGCCAGCGACACACAGCCGGCCACCAGCCCGCGCCGGTAGCCGGACGCCGCATAGGCCAGGACCACCAGCAACAGCAGGATGTCGAGCAGGTCCACGCAACGCCGCCTTTCTGTCGGAACCCCTTAGTACGTGGGGGAAGGGCCCGGTGATCAGTCACACGCGCGTGAATGATCAGAACCGGCCACGTGCGCGTGCACTCGGAAAAACGTCGCGGACCGTGACGATGGTTCCACCAGGTGGCACATCACACATCGCGGACGGACCGGATCAGGCCGACAGTGGGTCCATGCGTGTCTTGCGAAGACGGCGGGGTACGCGCGGGCGCCGCGCCGCCGGGGCACCCGGCATAGCCGGTATGCCGCGCGCGGCCCGGGTGCTGCTCGGCTGCCTGCCGGGCGTCGCCGCCGTCGTGGCACTGGTGCTGTGCGCCCATGGCGTCGAGAACGCCGCCGAGACCGGCGCCCGCCCGGCCGCGCACCGCCCCGCCGGCACGCCCTACACCGCCCCGCGCCCGCACATCGTGCCGAGATCGCAGTGGCTGGGCGACGCCGCCCGCAAGCAGCCCCGCCCGCGCTACGACGACCGGGTCGCCGCCGTCTTCGTCCACCACACCGACTCGCCCAACGGCTACGACTGCGCCGACGCGCCCCGCATCCTGCGGGACCTGTACACCGGCCAGACCGGTACCCGCGCCTGGGACGACATCGGCTACAACTTCGTCGTCGACCGCTGCGGCACCGTCTACGAGGGCCGCGCGGGCGGCGTCGAGCGGGCCGTCACCGGCGCCCACACCCAGGGCTTCAACCACCGCACCACCGGAATCGCCGCCCTCGGCACCTTCACCGCGGGCATGCCCGTACCCCGGGCGATGATCCACGCCATCGCCGCGCTGTCCGCCTGGAAGCTCGGCCTGACCGGCACCGACCCGCGGGCGCGCGTCCGCCTGGTCTCCAGCAACGGCCTGAGCCGGTACGCGGCCGGCACCACCGCGAAGCTGCCCGCCCTCGCCGGCCACAACGACGGCTACATGACCAGCTGCCCGGGCGCCGCCCTGCACGCCAGACTGCCCGAGATCAGGCAGCTGGCCGCCCGGTTGCAGGGCCGGCCGACGGGCCCACAGGAAGGCCACAGCCGGCGCGCAGGGGCCTCAGATCCCGGCGCCCTACGGTCACCACCACGGGCAGCCGACTGGAGGTGGGGACCATGAACAACGGTCGTACGAGGAACCCGGGGATCCGGGCCGGGGTCACCCGCGGACCCTGGGCGGTGCTCCGCGAGGTCGCGACCGTCGTCCTGGGACCGCCCGCGGCCACCGCGTCCGCCCTCGACCAGGCCAACGCCGCCCCGCTGCACCACGCGGTCGGTCAGCCCCTGAAGCGCTCCCACAGCCGGGGATAGCGCTCGGCGAGCAAGTCCTCGTTCTCGAAGTCGAGCGGGGTGCCCTCCGGTTCCGGGGGCGCGGGCGGGATCCCCAGATCGGGGGCGACCGTGCCGGTGAGCTGCTCGTAGGCCTCGTCCGCCGCGTAGCCGAGCTCCTCGCCGTCGCCGTCGATCTCCTCGTCGAAGTCGTCCAGCAGATCGGCGAGCGAGTCCGGGTCGTGCACGGCGCCCTCGAAGACATGGCGGCCCTGGCCGATCAGCCAGCAGCGGAAGAAGTCGAAGGCGTCGTCGCTCGCCCCGTCCAGCAGCACCCAGGCGGCGCCCCACAGATCCCAGCGGTAGGCCCGGTTGTAGCGGGACTCGAAGTGCCGGGCGAAGTCCAGGACCGAGTCCGGGTCCTTCTGCGCGAGCCGCTCCACGAGCAGGTCGGCCTGCTCCTCCGGGTCGCCCTCGGCGGCCTCCCGGGCGTCGTCCACCAGCTCCCAGAACTCCGTCTCGTCCATCACGGGTCCAGCATCGGGCCTGGGGCACGGGGGCGCACCCGGAGTGCGCGGGATCGTTATACGCCGTCCCGCGGGTGGTACAGCCCGGCCAGCCGCAGCGCGTCCCCGGCGAACCGCTCGCGCAGGCTCTCCGGCGCCAGTACCTCCACCTCCGGGCCCAGCGCCGTCAACTGGGTGTGGGCGACCTCCTCGGACTCCACCGGCAGGGCCACCGTCACCCAGCCGTCGCCGTCCGGGGCGTCCGCCTCCGCCAGGGCCTCACGGGCGGACAGGGAGTCGAGGGCGTGCGGCAGCCTGCGTACACCGTCGGGGGACAGCCGGACCACGACCCGGGCCCGCAGGATGGACCGCGCGAACTGCTCCGCCCGCTCCTCCCAGAAGGCCGGCAGATCGAAATCCGGCTCCCGCTCGAAGCGCTCCTCGCCCGCGTCCACCGCCGTGAACCGGTCGATCCGGTACACCCGGAAGGACCCGCCCCCGGCCACCCGTGCGCACAGGTACCAGACGCCCGCCTTCAGCACGAGCCCGTACGGCTCCAGCTCCCGGACGACCTCGTCCTCACCGCGCCGGTAGCGCGCGGTGATCCGCCGGTCGTCCCACACGGCGTCGGCGACCGCCGGCAGCAGCACGGGCGTCTCCGGCTCCCTGAACCAGTTCGGGGCGTCCAGGTGGAACCGCTGCGCCGCCGTCCTGGACGCGTCCCGCAGGGAGGGCAGCAGGGCGGCCGACACCTTCAGCCGGGCCGCCGAGGCGGCGTCCTCCAACCCCATCTCGCGCAGCGCGCCCGGCACCCCGGACAGGAACAGGGCCTCGGCCTCGCTGCGGTGCAGCCCGGTCAGCCGCGTACGGTACCCGCCGACCAGCCGGTACCCGCCGACCCGGCCCCGGTCCGCGTACACCGGCACTCCCGCCTCCGACAGCGCCTGGGCGTCCCGGGTGACCGTCCGCTCCGACACCTCCAGCTCACGGGCGAGCTCGGCGGCCGTCATGGAGGGCCGGGACTGGAGCAGCAGCACCATCTTGATGAGCCGGGCAGCGCGCATGGACCACATCATGCAGCAGGAGGCCCCCGCCGCAGCGGGAGCCTCCTACCGGACAGCCTGTAAGGCCTTACAGGCCGTACTTCGCGCGCGCTTCCTTCACGGCCGTCGCCTTGACCTCGCCGCGCCCCGCGAGCTGGGCCAGGGCCGCGACGACGATCGACTCGGCGTCGACACCGAAGTGGCGGCGGGCCGCCTCACGGGTGTCCGAGAGGCCGAAGCCGTCGGCGCCCAGCGAGGACCAGTCCTGCTCGACCCACTGCGCGATCTGGTCCGGGACCTGGCGCATGTAGTCGGAGACCGCCAGCACCGGGCCCTCGGCACCCTGGAGCGCCTGCCGGACGAACGGCATCCGCTCCTCGCCGCGCAGCAGGGCCTCGTCCGCCTCCAGGGCGTCCCGGCGCAGCTCGCTCCAGGAGGTCGCCGACCAGACGTCGGCCGCCACGCCCCACTCCTCGGCCAGGAGCTGTTGGGCCTTGAGCGCCCAGTGGATCGCCGTACCGGAGCCGAGCAGCTGGATCCGCGGGGCGTTGGCCGGGGGCGTGATGCCCGCCGACTCCGCCGTGTTGAAGCGGTACAGGCCCTTGACGATGCCCTCGTCGATGCCGTCGACGGACGGCTTCGCGGGCTGCGGCAGCGGTTCGTTGTAGACCGTCAGGTAGTAGAAGACGTTCTGGTCCTCACCCGGGGCCGCCTCGCCGTACATCCGGCGCAGGCCCTCCTTGACGATGGCCGCGACCTCGTACGCGAACGCCGGGTCGTACGTCAGCGCCGCCGGGTTCGTCGCGGCGATGACGGGGGAGTGGCCGTCGGCGTGCTGGAGGCCCTCACCGGTCAGCGTCGTACGGCCCGCCGTGGCGCCCACGAGGAAGCCGCGGCCGAGCTGGTCGCCGAGCTGCCACATCTGGTCGGCCGTGCGCTGCCAGCCGAACATCGAGTAGAAGATGTAGAACGGGATCATCGTCTCGCCGTGCGTCGCGTACGACGTCGAGGCGGCGATGAAGTCGGCCATCGAACCGGCCTCGGTGATCCCCTCGTTGAGGATCTGGCCGTTCTGGGCCTCCTTGTAGTACATCAGCTGGTCGCGGTCGACCGGCTCGTACGTCTGGCCCTTCGGCGAGTAGATGCCGAGCGACGGGAAGAGGCTCTCCATACCGAAAGTACGCGCCTCGTCCGGGACGATCGGAACCCAGCGCTTGCCGGTCTCCTTGTCGCGGACCAGGTCCTTCACCAGACGGACGAACGCCATGGTGGTGGCCACGTTCTGCGAGCCGGAGCCCTTGTCGAAGGAGGCGAACGCCTTCTCCGCCGGGGCGGGCAGCGGCGCGACCGGGTGGACCCGGCGGGCCGGGGCCGGACCGCCGAGGGCGGCACGCCGCTCCTGGAGGTAGCGGACCTCGGGGGAGTCGGCGCCCGGGTGGCCGTAGGGGACCACGCCGTCGACGAAGTCGCTGTCCTTGATCGGCAGGCCGAGCAGGTCGCGCATGTTCTTGAACTCGTCCACCGTCAGCTTCTTCATCTGGTGGTTGGCGTTCTTCGACGCGAAGCCCTCGCCGAGGGTGTGGCCCTTGACCGTCTGGGCCAGGATCACGGTCGGCGCGCCCTTGTGCTCGACGGCCGCCTTGTACGCGGCGTACACCTTGCGCGCCTCGTGACCGCCGCGCGAGAAGTGGAAGCACTCGAGGATCTTGTCGTCGCTCAGCAGCTTCGCCATCTCCGCCAGCGCCGGGTCGCCGCCGAAGAAGTCCTGGCGGATGTAGGCCGCGTCGCGGGTCTGGTACGTCTGGATCTGCGCGTCCGGTACCTGGCGCAGGCGGCGTACGAGCGCGCCCGTGGTGTCGAGCTGGAACAGCTCGTCCCAGGCCGTGCCCCAGAGCGTCTTGATGACGTTCCAGCCGGCGCCGCGGAACTGGGCCTCCAGCTCCTGCACGATCTTGAAGTTGGCGCGGACCGGGCCGTCGAGGCGCTGCAGGTTGCAGTTGATGACGAACGTGAGGTTGTCCAGCTCCTCACGGGCCGCCAGCGCGAGGGCCGCCGTCGACTCGGGCTCGTCCATCTCGCCGTCACCGAGGAACGCCCACACGTGCGAGGCGGAGGTGTCCTTGATGCCGCGGTTGGTGAGGTAGCGGTTGAACCGCGCCTGGTAGATGGCGGAGAGCGGGCCGAGGCCCATCGACACCGTCGGGAACTCCCACAGCCAGGGCAGGCGGCGCGGGTGCGGGTAGGAGGGCAGGCCGTTGCCGCCCGACTCGCGGCGGAAGTTGTCGAGCTGCTCCTCGGTCAGACGGCCGTCGAGGAACGCGCGGGCGTAGATGCCGGGGGAGGCGTGGCCCTGGATGTAGAGCTGGTCGCCGGAGCCGTCGGCCTCTTTGCCTTTGAAGAAGTGGTTGAAGCCGGTCTCGTACAGCCAGGCGGCGGAGGCGAAGGTGGCGATGTGGCCGCCGACGCCGTACTTGCTGCCCCGGGTGACCATCGCGGCCGCGTTCCAGCGGTTCCACGCGGTGATCCGCTGCTCCATCGCCTCGTCACCGGGCACGGCCGGCTCGGCGGCGGTGGGGATGGAGTTGACGTAGTCCGTCTCCAGGAGCTTCGGCAGCGCGATGCCGGCGCCCTCGGCACGCTCCAGCGTGCGCCGCATCAGGTACGCGGCACGGTGCGGCCCGGCCGCCTCGGTCACCGCGTCCAGGGAGGCCTGCCATTCGGCGGTCTCCTCCGGGTCCCGGTCCGGGAGCTGGTCGAGCTCGCTCGGCTGGATGGCGTTGGGGTCGGTCATGTCGCCGCCTTCCTCAGTCGAAGGGGGTTCCCTCACGTAAGGGGATCGGGGGTGCCCTTTGTCTTTGGCAGGACAGGGCTGGAGCTTGGGTGGCAAGCCCGTCGGCGACTGTAACTCGCTGATCGATGATCGATCAAAGGGTTGAGGGAGAAAACCTCTTGATCACGAGAAAGTAGGCACGGGGTGCCTTCGGCGGTGGCACGCGGTGACGGCGTTTCTGTGGGTTTTCGCAGGTGAGAGGCGTTTGAGCGGGGGTGCGCTCGGGTGTCACGCCCGGGGCGCGCAGCCCAGGACGTGCGCCTTCACCAGTTCCGCGATCCGGGGGTCGCGGCGCTTGAACGCGGCGACCAGCTCCTCGTGCTCCTCGGCGTACGACTGCTGCTGCGTGCCCAGCCAGCGGATCGACAGGGCCGTGAACACCTCGATGCCGAGGCCTTCCCAGGTGTGCAGCAGGACGGAGTTGCCCGCCGCGCGGACCAGTTCGCGGTGGAAGGCGACGGTGTGGCGGACCTGGGCCGTGCCGTCGGACACGCGGTCGGCCTCGTACAGGGCGCTGACGTGGGGTTCCAGGGCCGAGCAGTCCTCGGACAGGCTCTGGGCCGCCAGTTCCGCCGCGATGGCCTCCAGGCCGGCCCGGACCGGGTAGCTCTCCTCCAGGTCGGCGGCGGTCAGGTTCCTGACGCGGACGCCCTTGTTCGGAGCCGACTCGATCAGGCGCAGGGACTCGAGCTCGCGCAGGGCCTCGCGGACCGGGGTCTGGCTGACCTCCAGTTCGGTCGCGATGCGGCGCTCCACGATCCGCTCGCCCGGCTGCCACCGTCCGCTGATGATCCCCTCCAGGATGTGCTCGCGGATCTGCTCGCGCAGCGAGTGGATGACGGGCGCGGTCATGAAGGCTCCTCAGTCGGGATTGACGCTTAGACAATACGGCCGGGTCGCTCCGCGGGTGAGACTGACGAGTGTGCTTTCACGCAGGTGAGACGAGTTGCACATGGTGCGTGTGGCGCGCCTTGGAGCTCGGTCCGTTCGGTCTGTGGGCGGCTGCGGATCGTTCGTGGCTTGTCGCGCAGTTCCCCGCGCCCCCAAGCAAAGCGCCCCCGCCCGGAGATATCCGAGCGGGGGCACCGTACAGCCGTACCGGCGTGGGGGTCAGAGGCCGAGCTCGACCTCGAACTCGCCCGCTTCCAGGATGGCCTTGACCGCCGTCAGGTAACGGGCCGCGTCGGCGCCGTCCACCAGGCGGTGGTCGTAGGACAGGGTCAGGTACGTCATGTCGCGGACGCCGATGACCGGGCCGTCCTCCGTCTCGATGACGGCGGGGCGCTTGACCGTGGCGCCGATGCCGAGGATCGCGACCTGGCCCGGGGGCACGATGATCGTGTCGAAGAGCGCGCCGCGCGACCCGGTGTTGGAGATGGTGAAGGTCGCGCCGGACAGCTCGTCCGGGGTGATCTTGTTGGCGCGGACCTTGCCCGCCAGCTCGGCCGTGGCCTTGGCGATACCGGCGAGGTTGAGGTCACCGGCGTTCTTGATGACCGGGGTCATCAGGCCCTTCTCGGAGTCCACCGCGATACCGATGTTCTCGGTGTCGAAGTAGGTGATGGTCCCCTCGGCCTCGTTGATCTTGGCGTTGATGGGCGCGTGCGCCTTCAGCGCCTGGGCCGCGGCCTTGACGAAGAACGGCATCGGGGAGAGCTTGACGCCCTCGCGGGCGGCGAAGGAGTCCTTCGCCCGGCCGCGCAGCTTCATCAGGCGGGTGACGTCGACCTCGACCACCGAGGACAGCTGGGCCTGCTCGTGCAGGGCCTTGACCATGTTGTCGCCGATGACCTTGCGGATCCGCGGCATCTTGATGGTCTGGCCGCGCAGCGGGGACGCCTCCAGTACCGGGGCCTTCTTGGCGGCGGCCGGAGCGGCGGCGGCAGGGGCCGGAGCAGCGGCGGCGGCCTTGGCGGCCTCGGCGGCGGCCATGACGTCCTGCTTGCGGATACGGCCGCCGACACCGGTGCCCTTGACGGTGGACAGGTCGACGCCGTTCTCGGCGGCGAGCTTGCGCACCAGCGGGGTGACGTAGGCACCGTCGTCGGCCGGCTTGGCGGCGGCCGGAGCGGCCGGGGCCTGGGCCGGAGCCGGCTCGGGAGCAGCCGGGGCCGGGTCGGGAGCCGGGGTGACCTGCTGCTGCGGGGCCGGAGCCGACGGGGCCTGCGGAGCCGGGGCGGGCTGCGCCGGAGCCGGAGCCGGAGCCGGAGCCGGAGTCGGAGTCGGGGCCGGGGTGGGCTCGGGCTGGGCCGGGGCGGCCGGGGCCTCCTGCGCCGGGGCGGCGGCCGGAGCGGCACCCGCCTCGCCGATGACGGCGAGCTTGGCGCCGACCTCGGCGGTCTCGTCCTCGCCGACCACGATCTCCAGCAGCGTGCCCGAGGCGGGCGCCGGGATCTCGGTGTCGACCTTGTCGGTGGAGACCTCGAGCAGCGGCTCGTCGGCCTCGACGCTGTCACCGACCGACTTCAGCCAGCGGGTGACGGTGCCCTCGGTGACGGACTCGCCGAGCGCGGGCAGGACCACGTCCGTGCCCTCGGCGGAGCCGCCGCCGGCAGCGGCGTCGGCGGTGGGAGCGGGCGCCGGGGCGGCCTGCTCGGTGGACGGGGCGGCCGCGGCCGGCTCGGGAGCGGGCTCGGCGACCTGCTCGGCGGCCGGGGCCGGGGCGGCAGCGGGCGCGCCCGTGCCGTCGTCGATCACGGCCAGCTCGGCGCCGACCTCGACCGTCTCGTCCTCGGCGACCTTGATGGAGGCCAGGACACCGGCGGCGGGCGAGGGGATCTCGGTGTCGACCTTGTCGGTCGACACCTCGAGCAGCGGCTCGTCGGCCTCGACGCGCTCACCCTCGGCCTTCAGCCAGCGAGTGACAGTGCCCTCGGTGACGCTCTCTCCGAGCGCCGGAAGGGTTACGGAAACCGCCATGGTTTCGGTTGCTCCTTACGGAAAGTGCGGAAGTCTGTGTCGTCGCGTTCGTCGACCGAGGGGTCAGTCGTGCGCGTGGAGGGGCTTGCCGGCCAGGGCCAGGTGGGCCTCGCCGAGCGCCTCGCTCTGCGTCGGGTGGGCGTGGATGAGCTGCGCGACCTCGGCCGGCAGCGCCTCCCAGTTGTAGATCAGCTGGGCTTCGCCGACCTGCTCGCCCATGCGGTCGCCGACCATGTGGACGCCGACGACGGCACCGTCCTTGACCTGGACGAGCTTGATCTCGCCCGCGGTGTTCAGGATCTTGCTCCTGCCGTTGCCCGCGAGGTTGTACTTCAGAGCGACGACCTTGTCCGCGCCGTAGATCTCCTTGGCCTTGGCCTCGGTGATGCCGACGGAGGCGACCTCCGGGTGGCAGTACGTCACCCGCGGGACACCGTCGTAGTCGATCGGAACGGTCTTGAGACCGGCCAGACGCTCCGCCACCAGGATGCCCTCGGCGAAGCCGACGTGCGCGAGCTGGAGGGTCGGGACCAGGTCACCGACGGCGGAGACGGTCGGCACGTTCGTGCGCATGTACTCGTCGACCAGGACGTAGCCGCGGTCCATGGCGACGCCCTGCTCCTCGTAGCCCAGGCCCTGGGAGACCGGGCCGCGGCCGATGGCGACGAGCAGGACCTCGGCCTCGAACTCCTTGCCGTCGGCGAGGGTGACCTTGACGCCGTCCTGCGTGTACTCGGCCTTCTCGAAGAACGTGCCCAGGTTGAACTTGATGCCGCGCTTGCGGAAGGCGCGCTCCAGCAGCTTGGAGGAGTTCTCGTCCTCGACCGGGACGAGGTGCTTCAGGCCCTCGACGATGGTGACGTCGGTGCCGAAGGACTTCCACGCGGAGGCGAACTCGACGCCGATGACACCGCCGCCGAGGATGATCGCGGACTTCGGCACACGGTCCAGGACGAGGGCGTGGTCCGAGGAGATGATCCGGTCGCCGTCGATCTCCAGGCCGGGCAGCGACTTCGGCACGGAGCCGGTCGCGAGGAGCACGTGGCGGCCCTGGACACGCCGGCCGTTCACGTCGACGGAGGTCGGGGAGGACAGCCGTCCCTCACCCTCGATGTAGGTCACCTTGCGGGAGGCGACGAGCCCCTGGAGCCCCTTGTAGAGGCCGGCGACCACGCCGTCCTTGTACTTGTGGACGCCGGCGATGTCGATGCCCTCGAGGGTCGCCTTCACACCGAACTGCTCGCTCTCGCGGGCCTGGTCGGCGATCTCACCCGCGTGCAGCAGGGCCTTGGTGGGGATGCAACCTCGGTGCAGGCAGGTGCCGCCGACCTTGTCCTTCTCGATCAGGGCGACGTCCAGGCCCAGCTGCGCCCCGCGCAGGGCCGCGGCGTAACCACCGCTGCCACCGCCGAGGATCACTAGGTCGAAAACGGTGCTGGCGTCGTTCGCCACGTCACGTCCTCCATGCATGTGCGCCGTACGCCGGTCTTCACTGACCGGCAGGCGGCTGGTGTCCGGCCGCTCGTTCTTCGGCCCTTCGGTGGGGCCCTGTCCTGCCGAGCCCCATCTTCGCACTTGTCAGCACAGAAGGAGACGCCGGGCTGCTGTGTGAGACGCCCCACGTTCAGATGAGACGCGCCCTGAAGGATGACGGACGGCGGGGTCGTGCCCCGAAGGGGCGCGGGGAACTGCGCGAACAGCCCCCACGCCCCCGCACTCGCCACACAACCGGCGAGACCGAGCTCTCAGGCGGAACTCAGCCCAGGTCGCCCGAAGCCGTCAGCTCTGCAAGCCGCACCAGCGTCCGTACGCCACTGCCCGTCCCGCCCTTCGGCGTGTACCCGAACGGTCCGCCCTCATTGAACGCCGGCCCGGCGATGTCGAGGTGCGCCCAGGTGATGCCCTCGCCCACGAACTCGCGCAGGAACAGCCCGGCGACCAGTCCGCCGCCCATCCGCTCGCCCATGTTCGCGATGTCGGCCGTGGGCGAGTCCATCCCCTTGCGCAGGTGCTCCGGCATCGGCATCGGCCACGCCGGCTCCCCGACCTCCTCCGCCGCCTCGAACAGCGCCGTACGGAAGGAGTCGTCGTTGCCCATGATCCCGAACGTCCGGTTCCCCAGCGCCAGCACCATCGCCCCGGTCAGCGTCGCGACGTCCACGATCGCGTCGGGCTTCTCCTGGGACGCCGCCCACAGGGCGTCGGCCAGCACCAGCCGGCCCTCCGCGTCGGTGTTGAGCACCTCCACCGTCTTGCCGCTGTACATCCGCAGCACGTCGCCCGGACGGGTCGCGGACCCGGAGGGCATGTTCTCGGCCAGCGCCAGCCAGCCGGTGACGTTGACCTCCAGCCCCAGCCGGGCGGCCGCCACGACCGCGGCGAACACCGCGGCCGCGCCGCTCATGTCGCACTTCATCGTCTCGTTGTGACCGGCCGGCTTCAGCGAGATGCCGCCCGAGTCGTACGTGATGCCCTTGCCGACGAAGGCGAGGTTCTTCTTCGCCTTCGAGGAGGTGTACGACAGCTTCACCAGGCGCGGGCCCGCCGCCGAGCCGGCCCCGACGCCGAGGATGCCGCCGTAGCCGCCCTTCTCCAGGGCCTTCACGTCGAGCACCTGCACCTTGATGCCGTGCTCCTTGGCCGCGGCCTGGGCGATCGCGGCGAACGACTCGGGGTTCAGGTCGTTCGGCGGGGTGTTGACCAGGTCGCGGGCGCGGTTGAGCTCCTCGGACACGGCGACGGCACGCTCGATCGCGGCCTTGTACGCCTTGTCGCGGGGCTTGCCGCCGAGCAGGGCCACCTCGGCGAGCGGGGCCTTGCCGTTCTTCGCCTTGGGGTCCTTGCCGTTGTCCTTGTAGGCGTCGAAGGAGTAGGCGCCGAGCAGCGCGCCCTCTCCGATCGCGCCGGCGTCGGCGGCGTCCGTCAGGGGGAGGGCGAAGGCGGCCTTCTTGGACCCGGCCAGAGCGCGGGCGGCGACGCCGGCGGCCTTGCGCAGGGCCTCGGTGTCGTAACCGGCGTCCTTCTCGGGCACCGGGCCCAGGCCCACCGCCAGCACGAGCGGTGCCTTGAAGCCGGACGGCGCCGGCAGCTTCGTCGCCTCGCCCTCGGCACCGGAGGCGCCGAGGGTCTCCAGAACGCCGGCGAGCCTGCCGTCGTACGCCTTGTCCACGGCCTCGGCGCCCGGCGCGACGACCGGCCCCTTGGCACCCTTGGCGACACCGATCACGATGGCGTCGGCCCGCAGACCGGGCGCCGCGGCGGTGCTGAGAGTGAGAGCAGTCACGGTGGTGAAATCTCGCTTCCGATGTGAAGTTGCTGTGGTCGAACGGTGTGGGTCGACCGGGCCCGACAGCCGACCCTATTGCGACCTCAGGGTTCGGATATCACTGGGCCTTCCCCGGTGCGGCGAACACTCGACGACGAGACTACGCGCGTGGCCGTGTTCGCTCATTTCTGCGGGCGTTCACCTGTCGGTGGCGAAGTGGCCATTTCTTGATCCTTTATGCCGGTGAACTGAGTCACACTCATCGGGATCCGGTGAGCGCCCTGCTCGCCGCTTTGCATGATTTCCACGGATCCTCCTCTGTTCGACCGCAAGGGGATCTCTGGGATCTTCAGGGGGAGGAACCATGGCGCAGCGTGCGCGCAGGTGGAGAGACACGGCCGCCGCGGTGACGGCGGCGGGCATGATCACGGCCGGGGCGGTGGCGCCGGGGGCGGCGGCCGCGGAGGCACCACGCATCGATCTGAAGGTGCTGGTGGTGGACAACGGCGACAGCTCCGTCCGGGCCGTGACCGCCCAGCTCAGAAGCACCGGTGTCCCGTACACGACGGTCGACCTGAACGACGCGGACCGCCCGAAGGTCACCGAGTCGTTCCTGAGCGACACGGTGAACGGCAGCCCCCGCGCCAAGTACCAGGGCGTCGTCCTGCCGAACGAATCCCCGTTCGGCGCGGGCTCCGCCGAGCAGACCGCCCTGGAGACCTACGAGCGGACGTACGGCATCCCGCAGGTCGACGCCTACACCTGGGCGCACCCGGAGGTCGGCCTCGACTACACCAGCGAGGGTGGCTGGGCAGGCACTCTTGACGGGCGCGAGGCATCCGTCACCGCGGCCGGCAAGGCGGGCTGGTTCGGCTACCTCGACGGCGCGTTCCGCTTCGAGGACAACGCGGCGTCCGTCCAGGAGAGTTACGGCTACGTGGCCCGGCCCCGCGCCGGCTTCACCAGCTACGTCGACATCCCCGTGCCCGGCGGCTCCGGCCGTGGCAGTCTCGTCGGCGAGTACGCCCACGACGGCCGCCGCGAACTCGTCGTGACCTTCGCCTACAACGGCAACCAGCAGCAGTTCCGGCTGCTGGCCCGGGGCATCGTCGAGTGGCTCACCCAGGGCGTGCACCTGGGCCGGACTCGCAACTCCTTCGCCGTGCACGTCGACGACGTGTTCGCCCCGGACAGCCGCTGGGACACCGAGCGCAACTGCACCCCGGGCGACTTCGACTGCGCGGGCGGCGACGGCGAGGGCACCACGCCGATCCGCATGACCGCGGACGACGCCGCCCACGCCGCCCAGTGGCAGCGCGAGCACGGCTTCACCATGGACATGGTCTACAACGCCGGCTCCGGCGAGGAGTGGAAGACCCAGCACGGCGGCACCGACGCGCTGACCGACCGGCTGCTCGCCGACAAGGCGCAGTACCGCTGGGTCAACCACACCTACACGCACCCCTTCCTCGGCTGCGTGCAGGACACCTCCACCGTGCCGTGGAGCTGCGCGAAGAACACCGACGGCTCGACGAAGTACATGAGCCGCGCCGAGATCGCCGCGCAGATCCGCGACAACCACAACTGGGCGGTGAACAAGGGCCTCCCCGTGGACCGCGCCGAGCTGGTCACCGGTGAGCACTCGGGCCTGAAGACCCTGCCCCAGCAGCCGAACGACAACCCCAACCTGGCCGGCGCCCTCGCCGACACCGGCGTCAGGTGGGTCGCCTCGGACAACTCCCGCGAGCCCGAGCAGCGGGCCGTCGGCAACGCGCTGACCGTCCCGCGCCACCCCATGAACGTGTACTACAACGTGGGCACGGCGGCCGAGATGGCCGACGAGTACAACTGGGTCTACACCTCGCGGGCCGACGGCGGCAGCGGCGTCTGCGAGGACAACCCCACCTCCACCTGCCTCGACGAGCCGCTCGACCCCGCCACCGGCTACGCCGAGCACATCGTCCCGCAGGAGGCGCGCACCGCCCTCGGGCACGTCCTCGCCGGAGACCCCCGGCCGCACTACGCGCACCAGTCCAACCTGGCCGAGGACCGGCTGATCTACCCGGTCATGGAGAAGGTGCTGGACGACTACCGGGCCCTGTTCGCCGACAACACCCCGCTGGAGAACCCCCGGCACAGCACCATCGGCACCGAGGTGCAGCGCCGCGCCGCCTGGCAGAAGGCCCTGGCCGACGGCCGTGTCACGGCGTACCGCATCGGCGACACGGTCACGGTCACGGCACCGTCCGGAACGCAGATCCCGGTGACCGCCCCGGAGGGCACGAAGAAGGAACTCGTACTGGGCACGACCGCCTTCGGCACCCCGTACGCAGGATCCCGCTCGGCCTGGACGACCCCGGCAGCACTCCAGTCGGCTCTGACCCTGAAGTTGCCCCTTTAGGGGCGCGGGGAACTGCGCGACCAGCCCACACGAGACCCGCACTCGGCATCCGGGCAGCAGTTCCCCGCACACCATCCGCAAAACAGGGGGAAACACCGCATGAGGCGAACAGGCCGCCACGTCACCATGCTCACGGAAGGCACCTACCCGCACGTCCACGGCGGCGTCAGCACCTGGTGCGACCAGCTCGTCAAGGGCATGCCCGAGGTCGACTTCCACCTCGTCTCGCTCACCGGCAACGGCCGCGAACCCGTCACCTGGGAACTGCCGCCCAACGTCCACGCGCACACTCCGGTCCCCACCTGGGGCCCGCGCCCCGGCCGCAGAAGGCCGCCCTACGGCAGGGCCCGCCGCCGCTTCACCGAGACCTACGAGCGTTTCCTGCTCTCCTTCCTCGACCCCGGCTCGCACGCCGACTTCGGCGAGTCCCTGAACGAGCTGGCCGTGCTCGCCCGCGACGGACACCTGCCGGCGGCCCTGCGCACCGAGTCGGCGCTGCGGTCCCTGATGTGGATATGGACCATGCCGCACCTGCCGACGGCCGCCGCCCGCCCCACCGTGCAGGACGCCCTGACCGCGACCGACCTGCTGGAACACGCTCTGCGCCCGCTCGGCGTCCGCATCCCCGAGGACTGCGTCGCACACGCCGTCAGCAGCGGCCTGGCGACCCTGCCCGCGCTCGCCGCCCGCCACCTGGACGGCGTGCCGTTCCTGCTCACCGAGCACGGCATCTACCTGCGCGAGCGCTATCTCGGCTACCGCCAGGGCGCCCAGCGCTGGCCCGTGAAGGCCTTCATGCTCGGCTTCTACCGCGAGCTGAACTCGTACGGCTACCGCGCCGCCGATCTGATCACCCCGTGCAACCAGTACAACCGCCGCTGGGAGGAGCGCGGCGGCGCCGACGCCGACAAGATCCGCACGGTCTACAACGGCGTCGACCCGGCCGCCTTCCCGCACGCCGGCCCCGAGCCCGAGGTCCCGACCCTGTCCTGGTGCGGCCGGATCGACCCGATCAAGGACCTGGAGACCCTGATCCGCGCCTACGCGCTGGTGCGCGCCGAGATCCCGGCGACCCGGCTGCGGCTCTTCGGCCCGGTCCCGCCCGGCGGCGAGGCCTACCGCACCCGCCTGGAGAAGCTCGCCGCCGAACTGGGCGTCACCGACGGCCTCACCTTCGAGGGCCGCATCACCGAGGTCTGGCGGGCCTACGCGGCCGGGCACCTGGTCATGCTGTCGTCGATCTCCGAGGGCTTCCCGTTCTCCATCATCGAGGCCATGTCGTGCGGCCGTACGACGGTGTCGACGGACGTCGGGGGAGTGCGCGAGGCCGTCGGCGACACGGGTCTGGTCGTGCCGCCGCGCGAGCCGGAGAAGATGGCCGCCGCCGCGCTGACTCTGCTGAAGGACGACCAACGGCGCGTCGAACTGGGGGAGTTGTCGAGACAACGCGTCATCGACCGGTTCACGCTGCGCCGCTCGGTGGACGCCTTCCGCACCATCTACAAGGAACTCGCGGGCGAGGACGAGGTGTACGAGCCGACGCTGGAGACCGTCGCCGACTGGACGCTGGAGCTGCGCGACCCCTGGTACGCGTCCACCGCGGTCTGGGGGTCCCCCCGGACGGAGTCTGGGGGAGGGGCCGGCTGGTGAGCGGGAGTGTCTGGCTGCCCCCGGGCTCCCGCCCGGACACCCTCCCCGGCATTCCCCGGCAGCGCACCCCCAGCTGGGCCCGACCCGACCCGGTCGACGAACTCGCCGTCCGCCTGGAGGACTTCATAGCCGCGGCCGTCCACCCCGACGAGATAGCCGCCCTGCTCGAGTCCGACGGCCTCTCCGACGACCAGATACGCGAACGGTACGGCGTGAAGAACTCCTTCGCGCTCGCCGAGACCCTCTACGAACGCGTCGAGCGCCGCTACCCGGAGCCCGACGGCCCGGCGCACGACCCCTGGCGGATCGGCCTGCTCGGCTGCCTGCTGCGCGGCGTCGTCTTCGCCCTGCCCGGCCTCGCCTACGTCCTCGGCGCACCCCTGTTCACCGGCCCCGGCGACTTCGGGCTCCCCGCGGGCACGGTCCCGCTGCTGGCCGGCGCCCTGTGCGGCTGGACCTGGAACCAGGGCCTCGCCCACCGGGCCTACGCCTGGCTGGGGCTGGGCGACCGGACGGCCGCCCGGCGGTCCCTGCTGCTCGGCGCCCCGGCCGGCGCGCTGCTCGGCTCGCTGGTCGCCCTGGCGTTCGCGGGCGCCGCCGCCCCGGCCGTGGTCGCCTTCGCCGCCGGGCAGTCCTGCTACCTGGCGGCGGCTACCGTGCTGCTGGTGATGGGCCGCGAACGGTTCCTGCTGGCCGCGCTCGCGCCGATGGCCATGGGCGCGGTCCTGTCCCTGGTCGACCCGCTGCCCGAGGCCGCGAGCCTGGCCCTGCTGCTGGGCTCCCTGGCGGCGGTCGCGGTCCTCGCCGTCCGTGAAGTGGCACCCGGCCTCAGGGAACCGGGCGAGGGCGGCTGGACCGCCGGCCTCGTCGCCCTGCTGCCCTTCGGCGGGTTCGGCACCGTCCCCGCGCACCGGCGCCCCGCCGGACCCCGGCTGGCGGGCTCCCTGCCGTACGCCCTGTTCGGGCTCGGCACCGGCGTCCTCGTGCTGTACGCGGCGCTCGGCGACTTCCTCGCCGGAGAGACGGACAGCGCGGTCGCCGCGCCCGCCGCCGTGGCGCTCACCCTCAGCATGGGCCCCGCCGAGTGGCTGCTGTACCGCTTCCGCAGCGACAGCCTCGCCGGACTGCGCTCCAGCGGCACGGCCCGGGACTTCCGGCGCACCACGGTCCTGACCGTCGCCCAGTGCCTGGCCGCCTATCTCGCCGCGCTGCTCGCGCTGAGCCTCGCCGCCTCCCTCCTGTGGCCGCAGTCCCCGGTCCCGGGCGGCGTCCGGCTGGCCGGGCTGCTCCTGCTGGGCGTGGTGCTGTGGACCGGCCTGCTGCTCCAGTCGTTCGGCGCGGTGACCGGCGCGACGGCGGTGTGCTGCGCCGCGGCCCTCGCCCAGACCCTGCTCCTGGCCACCCGCACCGGCGATCCGCACCTGGCCGGTGCGGCCGTCTACGGCACGGCCGCCGCCGTCCAGGCCGTCCTGGTGTGCGTCCTGCTCGGGAGGGCAACCGCCCACCGATGAGCACTCTCCTGGTCCCGTACTACGAGCACCCGTCCGCCCGCCCTGCCGAATGGGACGCGATCGTCGCGGCCGCGCCCCGCCTCTACGGGGTCGTCCTCAACCCGGCCAGCGGCCCCGGCGACCGCCCCGACGAGGCCTTCGCCGAGGTCGCCGCCCGGCTGAAGGCGGCGGGTGTCCGGGTGCTGGGGTACACCGACACCGACTACGGCCGCCGCGCCGCCACGGACGTCGTCCGCGACCTCACCCGGCACCGCGACTGGTACGGCACCGACGGCGCCTTCCTCGACCAGGTCCCGTCCGGGCCCGAGCAGTTCGAGCACTACCAGCGGCTGGCGGTGGCCGCCTGGGGCGTCGGCTGCGGCACCCTCGTCCTCAACCACGGCACGGCACCGCACCCCTGCTACGCCCGCATCGCCGACGTCCTCGTCACCTTCGAGGGCACCTGGGCGGCCTACCGCACCCTGCCTCCGCAGCCCCGGCCCGGCGACGGCGGGGTACGGCTGTGTCACCTGGTGTACGGCGTGCCGCCCGGCGCCGACCCCGAGCGCCTGGCGCGGGAGCGGGGCGCGGCGGTGCACTGCGCCGTGCCCGGAACCGGAGATCATCCTTGGGGCACCCTGCCGTACACCCTGCACAACCCGGAGAACGCCCCGTGAGACGCCCCCTGCTCGCCACCCTGCTCGTCCTGCTGCTCGCGGGCTGCACCCAGGGCCCCGACGACAAGCCCGGCCCCCGCTGGCAGCCCCGCCCCGGCACGGCCTGGCAGTGGCAGCTCAGCGGCCGCCTGGACACCTCCGTGGACGTGCCGGTCTACGACATCGACGGCTTCGACCACTCCGAGGCCACCGTCGCCCGGCTGCACCGCGAGGACCGCAAGGTCATCTGCTACCTGTCCACCGGCGCCTGGGAGGAGTTCCGCCCGGACGCGAAGAAGTTCCCGAAGCCGGTCCTCGGCCGGGGCAACGGCTGGGAGGGCGAACGCTGGCTCGACATCCGCCGCACCGACGTCCTGGAGCCGATCATGGCGGCCCGCATGGACATGTGCCGTGACAAGGGCTTCGACGCGGTGGAGCCCGACAACATGGACGGCTACCGCAACGACACCGGCTTCCCGCTGACCGCCGCCGACCAGCTCCGCTACAACCGCCTCATCGCCCGTCTGGCCCACGACCGGGGCCTGGCCGTCGGCCTGAAGAACGACCTGGACCAGATCCCTGAGCTGGTCGGCGACTTCGACTTCGCGGTCAACGAACAGTGCGCCCAGTACGACGAGTGCGGGGCCCTGAAGCCGTTCGTGGAGGCGGGCAAGGCCGTCTTCCACGTCGAGTACGAGGTGCCCACCGGCCGCTTCTGCGCCGACTCCCGCCGCCTGAAACTGAGTTCGCTGCTCAAGAAGTACGAACTAGGGGCGTGGCGGCAGGCATGCTGAGGCCGATCCCCGTGACCGCCGTGCCCGCGACCCGGTCGGCGAGGGAACGCCGACCGGGGGAGAGGACCGGCAGCGCGTTCAGCAGGAACAGCACCACCGCGACCGCCCACGCCAGCACCGACAGCACGACCTGCCCCTCGACCAGCAGCACACAGGCCACCGCGTACACGGCGACGTCCGCCGCCGTGGTGACCGCGGCCCGCCGCGCCGCCCTGAGCCCGCGCGGGAGGTTCGAGGTGACCTTCAGCCCGGCCAGGGCCTTGCCGACCGTGCGCCCGGCCACCGCCAGGCACACCCACTGGTAGAGGAACACCGTCAGCACCAGCAGCCCGAAGGCCTGCTCGACGTACAGCACCGACTTGTCCCACAGCGTCAGTCCCAGGTCCTGGGAGGCGTCGAGCACGTCGCCGCGCGAGGTCAGCAGTTCGAATCCGCTGCGGGTGGCCAGCTCGGGCACGTCGGTGACGAGCGCCGAGACCCGGTGGAAGGTGAGCACGGCGAGCACCGAGGCCAGCGCCACCACCAGTGCGAAATCGACGAGCCAGGCCAGGGCACGGCGCAGCTTCGGCATGAACATCCCCCGATCACTTGTGTGTCGGGGCAGGAAGCTAGCGGCTGGGCGGCCCGTGCAGGAGAGGGACGAGGAGATCGTTTCAGCCCAGTGACAGAACGACCAGCGCCGTGGTCGCCGCCGTCTCCGCCAGGCCGCCGAAGACGTCACCGGTGACCCCGCCGAAGCGGCGGGTGCAGTGACGCAGCAGCACCTCGGCGGCGGCCAGGGAGAGGACGACCGCGAGCACGCTCCGGACCATGTCGTACGGCCCGAGGACGGCACCGGCCGCAGCCGCGGCTCCCGCGACGGCCACGGCGGCGACCACCGCCCCGCGCACCGGCACCACACCGGCCACCGCGGCCCCCAGCCCCTCCGGCCGCGCCGCCGGCACCCCGGCCCGGGCCGCCAGGGTCAGGGCCAGCCGCGCGACCGTCGCGGAGACGACGGCGGCACAGGCGCCCCGGGCCCAGGAGGCGTCATATGCATGGGCGAGCGCGGCGGCCTGCCCGAGCAGGGCGAGGACGAGGGCGATGACCCCGAACGGCCCGATGTCCGACTGCTTCATGATCCGCAGGGCGTCCTCGGCGGGCTTGCCGCTGCCCAGTCCGTCGGCGGTGTCCGCGAGTCCGTCGAGGTGCAGCCCCCGGGTCAGGACGGCGGGGACGGCGACGGTGGCCACGGCGGCGAGCGGTCCTCCCGCGCCGAGGAACAGCAGTACCAACCCGGTGGCGGCAGCGGCGGCACCGACCGCGAGCCCGGCCAGCGGAGCGCACAGCATGCCGCCGCGCGCGGCCTCCCGGTCCCACCGGGTCACCCGGACCGGGAACACCGTGAGGGTGCCGAAGGCGAAGCGGAGACCGTCGAGGGGCGAGGTTCTGGGCACCGGCGCAGGCTACCCGCCGGTCAGAAGAGCGGATGCGGCGGCCGAGGATAAAGTTCGCATATGGGATGGCTGGAGCGGAACATCATCGAACCCGGCAAGCTGCCGCTGCTCCTGGCCCTCGTCTCCTTCGTGGTGACCTTCCTGATCACCCGGGGCATCACCCGCCTCATCCGGGCGGGCAAGGGCCCCTTCCGCAATGTCAGCAGCAGCAGTGGTGTCCACGTCCACCACGTCGTCCCGGGGATCATCCTGACGATCGCCGGCGGCTTCGGCGCGGTCGCGAGCGGGCAGCACGGCTTCGGCTCGGCACTGGCCGCGGTGGTCTTCGGCATCGGGGCCGGTCTCGTCCTCGACGAGTTCGCCCTGGTCCTGCACCTGGCCGACGTCTACTGGAGCGAGGCCGGCCGCAAGAGCGTCGAGATGGTCGTCCTCACCGCCTCCCTCGTCGGACTGCTCCTGATCGGCTTCTCGCCCCTGGGCGTCGACGGCCTCTCGGAGGACCAGGAGCAGAACCGCGCCACCGTGATCGTGAACATCGCCGTGAACTTCCTGTTCGCCCTCATCGCCCTGTTCAAGGGCAAGACCCGCCTCGCGGTCTTCGGCGTGATCGTCCCCGTCATCGCCCTGATCGGCGCCGTACGACTGGCCCGCCCCGGCTCCTACTGGGCCAAGCGCTTCTACCGGCGCCGCCCCCGCGCCCGGGCCAAGTCCGGCCTGCGGGCCTACCGCCACGACCGCCGCTGGCTGGGCCCCCGGCGCGCGTTCCAGGACTGGATCGGCGGCGCGCCCGACCCGCAGCAGCCCCGGTCCCTCGAACACCACTGACGTACCGCCGGCGCAGCGCACCGCCCGCGCACACCACCAGCACGGCCGCGATCGCCGCCAGGTGCTCCTTGCCCGCCAGGTTCTCCTTCACGGCGACCTCGGCGACCATCGCCACGATCACCGCCCCGGCCGTGACGTACGCGCGGTAGCGCCAGCCCAGACAGACGGCCAGTCCCACCACCGCCGCCGACGGCCCGGTGTCCACGACCCGGGCGTCCGAGGCGGGCAGGCCCAGCGGGGAGTCGGGGCCCAGCCAGATGCCGAGGCGGGCGTAGAGCGTGCCCGCGAGCGTCGCGAGGTACGCGACGGTCAGGGTCCGCCACCGGCCCAGGCAGAGTTCCGCGATGCCGAACACCAGCAGCAGCTGCGCCAGCGCGCCCCACACCGGCAGGTCCAGCGCGGGCACGAACAGCGACAGCGGCGTCCGCAGCAGCGCCAGCCACAGCGGGTCCTCGGCCCGTACCGCCCCGATGTCCTGCACGAACCGGTAGCCCCAGGACTGGTTGTGCACCACGTGCAGCGCGGCCGTGAGGCACACGGCCGCGACCGCCATCGGCACGGCCCGCAGGCGCCGCTCCCGCAGCGGCCCGCGCACGGCCGCGTACAGCGGCCCCCATTCGGCACGGGCCCAGCGAGCGAGCATGGTCATCGGGTCGTCCTCGTCCGGTGTCGGTACATGGGCGAAGACCGACCGGAGGGGGACGAAGTTGAGCCAGGTGTGCGTGACCAGGATCTCCCGGAACGCTACTGCTCGGAGGGAACCTCGGAAGCCTCGGAAACCTCGCCGGCCTCGGCGACCTCAGGGGCCTCCGCCTTCTCCGACTCCTCGGACTCCTTCGGCTTCTCGGGCAGCTCCGCCGCCAGTGCCGCCGCGGCCTGCACCAGGGGGAGCGCGAGCAGGCCGCCCGCGCCCTCGCCGACGGTCACGCCCTGGGTCAGCAGCGGCTCCAGGGCCATCCGGTCCAGCGCCTTGGCCTGCCCGGGCTCGCCGCTGTCGTGCGCGGCCAGCCACCAGTCCGGCGCCCGGAACGCGATCCGCTGCCCGACCAGCGCGCACGCGGCCGTCACGACCCCGTCGAGCACCACGGGCATCTTCCGCACCGCGCTCTGCAGCAGGAAGCCCGTCATCGCGGCGAGGTCGGCCCCGCCGACCGCCGCCAGCAGCTGCAACTGGTCCCCGAGCACCGGCCGGGCCCGGCGTAGCGCGTCGCGGATCGCCGCGCACTTGCGCATCCACGCCAGGTCGTCGATCGCCAGCCCGCCCCGGCCGGTGACGACCGACGCGTCGACCCCGCACAGCGCCGCGACCAGCACGCCCGCCGCCGTGGTCCCGCCGACGCTCACATCGCCGAGCACCACCAGATCCGTACCGGAGTCGGCCTCCTCGTCGGCCACCGCGACCCCGGCCCGGAAAGCCGCCTCGGCCTCCTCCGGGGTCAGCGCGTCCTCGACGTCGATCCGCCCGCTGCCGCGCCGCACCCGGTGCCGCACGACGTCCTCGGGCAGCGACTCCGGGTCGCAGTCCAGAGCCATGTCGACGATCCGCACCGGCACGCCCAGCCGCCGCGCCAGCACCGACACGGGCCGGCCGCCCTCCAGCACCTCACGCACCAGCTCCGCGGCGCCGCCCGCCGGCCGGGCCGAGACGCCCAGCTCGGCGACGCCGTGATCACCGGCGAAGAGCACCACCCGCGGCCGTTCGATCGGCCGCACCGGCACGGCCGACTGCGCCGCGGCCAGCCACTCACCCAGGTCATCGAGGCGGCCCAGCGACCCGGGCGGCACGATCTGCCGCTCCCGGCGCGCCTCGGCGTCACGGCGTACCCCGCCGTCCGGACGCTCGATCAGATCGGTGAAGTCGTCGAGATTAAGCGAGCTCATTCGCCGAACAGTACCGGCACCGGTCGAACAGCAGGGCGCCACATCGCGACTCCGCGCAGGCGACGTCGTTGCACCCGGGATCCCCATCCCATACGTTCCGGTTTGCAGCGGATTGTCGTACGTGGTTCGTCGGACGTCCCTGCCGTACGCCTCGCGCCCGGGAGCCGCCCATGCCCGCACATCCCGCCCCCTCCGCACTCCCCACTCCCCAAGCGACCACACGGGTCCACGAACCGCGCCGCGAGGACTGCCCCTGGTGCGGCTCCGCCCGGCTGCGGAACCGGCTGCGCACCGGTGACCTGCGGCGGTACAACCCGGGCAGCTTCACCGTCGACGAGTGCCGGGACTGCGGCCACACCTTCCAGAACCCCCGCCTCACGTTCGAGGGCCTCGCGCTCTACCACCGGACGGTGCGCGGAGCGCCCCGGGACGTCGCGGCCGACACCCTCCTCGCGCTGCGCGCCAGCCGGTTCCGGCACCGCTCGGCCGCCCGCGCGATGCTGCGGTTCGGGGAGCCGGAGAGCTGGCTGGACGTGGGCACCGGCCACGCCCGCTTCCCCGTCACGGCCCGGGAGTTCTTCCCGTACACCTCGTTCGACGGCCTGGACCACACCCCGCGCGTGGTCCGCGCCCGCTCGGCCGACCGCGTCGAGGAGTCCCACGTGGGCCGCCTGACGGACCCCCGCATCTCAGCTCCCCTGCGCGCCCGCTACGACGTGGTCAGCATGCTCCACCACCTGGAGGGCACCCCCGACCCCCGCGCGGAGCTCCACGCCGCCCTCGAAGTCCTGCGCCCCGGCGGCCACCTGCTCATCGAGACCCTGAGCCCCCGCAGCCTGTTCGCCGCGCTCCTGGGCCGCTGGTGGCTCGCCTACGACCAGCCCCGCCACCTGCACCTGCTCCCCCCGCACAACCTCCGCGCGGAACTGGAGGCGGCCGGCTGCACGATCACCCTCCTGGACCACCGCTCCGTCCACATCCCCCACGACCTCTCCGGCGCCACGGCCCTGGCCCTCTCCCACGCCCTCCCCGCCCCCGACACCCCGTGGCGCGCGATCCCCCCACCCCTGGCCCACCAACACCTCCGCGAGGCCCTGCTCCGGGCGGGCATCCCGCTCGTGGCCCTGGCGGCAGTGGCAGACCACCTCCTGGCCCCCGTGGCCCGCCGCACCCGCTTCGCGAACACGTACCGCCTGATCGCCCGCAAACCGGCTTAGCTGCCGCAGGCCGCCGCTGCGGGCATGCGTGCCGCTAAGGGCGGCACGGGTGGGCGCAGCGGCACCTCGTCGCGCCGAGCTGCGCACCCACCCGGCCCCAGCCCAGACGCCGCGCACGGTCACCCCCGCAGGACGACCGCCTGCCCCGCCACCACCAACACCACATGCTCACACTCGTCCGCGAACCCCGCGTTCAACCGCCCGAGTTCATCCCGATACCGCCGCCCCGACGCAGTCGACGGCACGATCCCCGACCCCACCTCGTTCGACACGGCGACAACGGTCCGCCGAGTCGACCGCACCGCCTCCGTCAACTCCCGCACCCGCTCCCGCAACACCTTCTCCCCCCGCTCCGCCCACACCGCGTCGTCCCACGCCCCCGCCGCGTCCATCGCGTCCGTCAGCCACAACGACAGACAGTCGATGAGCAACGGCGGCCCCTCCGCCTCCAGCAACGGCACCAGATCGCACGTCTCGACCGTCTGCCACGACCCCGGCCGCCGCTCCCGGTGCGCGGCCACCCGCGCCGACCACTCGGTGTCCCCGTTCCGCGACCCGCCCGTCGCCACGTACAGCACGTCCGGAAAGGCCTCCAGCCTCCGCTCGGCCTCCACCGACTTGCCCGACCGCGCCCCGCCCAGCACCAGCGTCCGCCGCGGCAGGTCCGGCACGTCCTCGTAGACCCCCACCGTCAGCGTCGTCCCGTCCGGCACGGCCCGCGCCCCGGCCGCCGCGAGCCGCCGCCCCAGCTCCGGCCCGGGCGGCACGTCGTGGTCCAGATGGACGGCGACCACATCGGTCGTCGGCCCCACCGCCCCCACCGCCCGCAGTTTGGCCAGTGCGTCCGGCCGCCCCACGACGTCCACGAGCACCATGTCGTACGACTCGGCCGGCCCCTCCAGCCCCGCAGGCGCCCCGCCGGGCGGCAGGTACAGCAGCCGCTGCCCCTCCGGCCCGGTCACCGCGTACCCCGTGCCCGGCGCGTCCATCGCCACCGCCCGCACCCGATGCCCCGTCAGCAGCGTCAACTCCCGCCCGTCCGGCACCCGTCCGGGTTGCGGCAGCCCGGCCGGCACCTCGACCGCCGGCCCGTCGTGCGGATGCGACAGCAGCACCTGCCGCACGCCGGTCAGGGAACGCCCCGCCCGCGCCGCCGCGAAGGCGGCCCCGGGCGTCAGGTCGAGCAGCAGCGCCCCGTCCAGGAGCAGCGCGGTGGCCGCCCGCGCGTCGGGCCCGAGGGCAGCCGCGCAGGCCGCGCAGGGACAGTCGGGGCGGGGAAGCCCCGCGGGGGCGCCAGTGCCGAGCAGAGTCAGTTCCACGCCCCGATTCTCACCCGTGACCATGCGACACGCGTGCCGGAGACGCCCCCTAGGGGCGCGGGGAACTGCGCGCCCAGCCCACCACAACCCGCACGCACCCACTGACCCGCACACGCGACCACATATCCCGCCCAACCCAGCGGAGCGCATAGGCTCTGGTCAGGAGCCGGACCAAGATCCGGCTTCCGCTGTGCAGTGTGCTCACACACATGGGAGGCGTACATGGCGGCATGGACGTGGCGGTTCGAGAAGACCGACGGGACGGAGGTCCAGCCCGCGGTGCCGCCGGAGGAGTTCCCCACCCAGGGGGACGCCGAGTCCTGGATCGGGGAGCACTGGAAGGCCCTGAAGGAGGGCGGCGCCGACCAGGTGCGGCTGTTCGAGGACGCCACGGAGATCTACGGGCCGATGAGCCTGCACGCGGCCGACGCGTGAGCCCGGGCGGGGGCCGACGGCCCCCGCCCCCCAGGCGCTGTCAGCCGCGCACGCCGCACAGGTGCAGCAGCGCCGCCACTCCGCGGTACGGATCCGTCCGCCCGGCCTTCTCCTCGACCGCGAGCAGTGTCTCCACGTCGGCCGGGACATCGGTACCGTCCGCCGCCGTGTCCGTGAACACGCGCACCCCGTACCAGGCGTGCAGCGGCGCCCCGATCCCGGCGAGCGTGGACGTCAGGTCCTTCAGCCGGTCGGCCCGTACGTCGAGCCCGAGCCGGTTGCGATAGGAGACCGTGTCGAACGCGGCCAGCGCGCCCGCCCAGTCGCCGGACAGCCCCGGCCGGATCGCCAGCGCGTCCCCGTTACGCACGAGCAGGGACAGCAGCCCGCCGGGCGCGAGCATCCGGGCCAGGCCCGCCAGCAGCGGGTCGGGCTCCTCCACGTACATCAGGACGCCGTGGCACAGGACCACGTCGAAACTGCCCGGCAGGAAGTGCACGCCGGTGTCCCGGCCGTCGCCCTCGATGATCCGCATCCGCTCCCGGATGCCCTCCGGTTCCCCGGCGAGGGACTCCCGGGCCACGGCGATCATCTTCGCGTCCTGCTCCAGGCCGGTCACCTGGTGCCCGGCCCGGGCCAGCCGCAGCGCCTGCGTGCCCTGGCCCATTCCCACGTCGAGCACCCGCAGCCGCTGCCCCACCGGGAACCGCCCGACTATCTGCTCGTCCAGCTGCCGGGCCACCAGCTCCTGCCGGACGACATCGCGCAGCCCGCCCAGCTTGTCCAGCCAGGCATCCGCCGCACCCCCGGAGAACGACGTCGCGGTCAGGGCCGCTCTCCGCGCTTGACCTGCGGCTTCGGCAGCCGGAGCCGGCGCATCTGGAGAGAGCGCATCAGGGCGTAGGCGACCGCACCGCGCCGGTTCTCACCCGCGAAGCGCTCGTTCAGCTGCTTCTTCAGGCGGAACGCCGTGACGAACGAGTCGAGCACGATCAGCACGATCACGACGAGCCACAGCAGCAGCGCGATGTTCTGGAGCGCGGCCACCCGCACCATGCTCAGCACGAGGATGACGACGGCCATCGGCAGGAAGAACTCCGCGATGTTGAACCGCGAGTCGACGAAGTCGCGCGCGAACCGGCGGACCGGTCCCTTGTCACGCGCGGGCAGGTACCGCTCGTCGCCGCTCGCCAGCGCCTGGCGCTGCCGCTCCAGCGCGCTGCGGCGCTCCTCGCGCTGCCGCTTGGCGGCCTCCTTCCGCGTCATCGACGTGTTGGCGACGCTGCGGCGCTGGGACTGGGCCTCACTGCGCTTGGGCGTGGGCCTGCCCTTCGGGGCCTGCGGGTCGCGGGGCTGCTTGGAGAAGTTCACCGGCGCCTTGTCGGCGGCCTGGGCCTTCTCATCCTTCGAACGGCTACGGAACACAAAACCCAAGGGTAAGGGCTTCCCGGGCATGGACCCCAGTCCCGCGGGGAACGATCCGGCAACACCAGTCGTCAGTAAGGGGACAGAGGGGACGTTGTGTACGCACCCGGTCGTTCCCGGGACGGGCGACTCCGGTTACCCGGGGTATCCCGGATCACCCCGGGGATCACCTACTCCCTACGCCGGAGCGGGAGCGTGCTCAGTCGTCCTTGGGGATGAGCGCATCCGTCCCCGAACAGTGCGGTAATGGATGCAGGGCCCGTACTGTGGGTTCTGTCGCAGGTGCTGGAGCCGGAGTCGGTCAGAAGGGGGCGCGCGAAGCCCATGAGCGGTGTCATGAAGCGTATGGGGATGATCTTCCGCGCGAAGGCGAACAAGGCCCTTGACCGGGCCGAGGACCCGCGCGAGACCCTCGATTACTCGTACCAGAAGCAGCTGGAACTGCTCCAGAAGGTCCGCCGAGGCGTCGCCGACGTGGCGACCTCGCGCAAGCGCCTGGAACTCCAGCTCAACCAGTTGCAGTCCCAGTCCACCAAACTGGAGGACCAGGGTCGCAAGGCGCTCGCGCTGGGCCGTGAGGACCTGGCCCGCGAAGCGCTGTCCCGCCGTGCCGCCCTCCAGCAGCAGGTGACCGACCTGGAGACCCAGCACGCGACGCTGCAGGGCGAGGAGGAGAAGCTCACTCTCGCGGCCCAGCGGCTCCAGGCCAAGGTCGACGCCTTCCGTACGAAGAAGGAGACGATCAAGGCGACGTACACGGCGGCCCAGGCGCAGACCCGGATCGGCGAGGCCTTCTCCGGCATCTCCGAGGAGATGGGCGACGTCGGCCTGGCGATTCAGCGCGCCGAGGACAAGACGGCCCAGCTCCAGGCCCGCGCCGGTGCGATCGACGAGCTGCTCGCCTCCGGTGCCCTCGACGACCAGTCCGGGATGCACAAGGACGACATCCAGGCCGAGCTGGACCGGCTCTCCGGTGGTACGGATGTAGAGCTGGAACTGCAGCGGATGAAGGCCGAGCTGGCCGGAGGTTCGAGCGGTGGGCAGCAGGCCCTCGAAGGTGGCACGAGCCAGCAGCAGTCCCAGCAGCAGCCGCAGGACACCCCGCGCTTCGACAAGCAGTAGGGGCCCACGCCTAGGAGGGCGACATGATCGTACGGATCATGGGGGAGGGCCAGGTGAGGCTGGCAGACAGCCACCTCGCCGAACTGAACAAGCTGGACGACGAGCTCCTGGCGGAAATGGAGAACGGCGACGGCCCCGGCTTCCGCCGCACCCTCCAGGCCCTGCTGACCAGGGTCCGAGACCTGGGCGAACCCCTACCGGACGACTCCCTCGAGCCATCAGAACTGATCCTCCCTTCTCCGGACGCGACACTGGAGGAGGTCAGAGAGTTCCTGAGCGACGACGGCTTGATTCCGGGCTGAGGCCGCGTAACCGCGGGCATTCGTGCCGCCTGGGGCGGCACGGGTGGGTGCGGCGGCACCCCGCAGCGCCGGGTTGCGCAGTCGCCCCCGCCCTCAGCTCCCACGCCGAGCACCTCACACCCGGCCTCCATACCCCCGCACACCCACCCCGGCTACCGTGAACCCCCGTGAGCACCCTCCAGCGGGCCAAATGCCAGGCAAAGGCACATCCCCTGGCCATGGACGCCGTCCTGGCCGCAGCCGTCCTGGTCTGCATGGTCGCCGGCTCGTTCGTAGAACCCCGCCACCGCGACAGCGTCAGCTGGGCCCTGCGCACCCCCGACACCCTCAGCCTCGTCCTCATCACCCTCGGCGCCGCCGCACTGGTCTTCCGACGCCGCGCCCCGATGACCGTCCTGGCCCTCACCGGCGCCGTCTCCGTCATCGAGTCCGTCACCGGCGACCCCCGCGCCCCCGTCGCCATGTCCGCGGTCATCGCCCTGTACACCGTCGCCTCCACCACCGACCGCCCCACCACCTGGCGCGTCGGCCTGCTCACCATGACCGTGCTGACCGGCTCCGCCATGGCCGCCGGCAGCCTCCCCTGGTACGCCCAGGAGAACCTCGCGATCTTCGCCTGGACCGGCATCGGCGCCACCGCCGGCGACGCCGTCCGCAGCCGCCGCGCCTTCGTCCAGGCCATCCGCGAGCGCGCCGAACGCGCCGAACGCACCCGCGAGGAGGAGGCCCGCCGCCGGGTCGCCGAGGAGCGCCTGCGCATCGCCCGCGACCTGCACGATGTCGTCGCCCACCACATCGCCCTGGTCAACGTCCAGGCCGGTGTCGCCGCCCACGTCATGGACAAGCGCCCCGACCAGGCCAAGGAGGCCCTCGCCCACGTCCGGGAGGCCAGCCGCTCCGCCCTCAACGAACTCCGCGCCACCGTCGGACTGCTCAGACAGTCCGGCGACCCCGAGGCCCCCACCGAACCCGCCCCCGGCCTGGACCGCCTCGACGAACTCACCGGCACCTTCCGCAACGCCGGCCTCCACATCGAGGTCGCCCGCGCCGACCAGGACACCACCCTCCCCGCGGCCGTCGACCTGGCCGCCTACCGGATCATCCAGGAGGCCCTCACCAACGTGCAGAAGCACGCCGGGCCGCGGGCCAAGGCCGAGGTCAGCGTCGTACGGGTGGGGCCGAACATCGAGATCACCGTCCTCGACGACGGCAGCGGCGAGGACGAGGACCCGGGCAGCGGCGGCGGGCACGGGCTGCTCGGCATGCGCGAACGCGTCACCGCCCTGCGCGGCACCCTCACCACCGGTCCCCGCTACGGCGGCGGTTTCCGCGTCCATGCGATCCTGCCCGTCAAGAACCGCACACCCGGGGAGGACCCCGCATGACGATCCGTGTCCTGCTCGCCGACGACCAGGCGCTGCTGCGCAGCGCCTTCCGCGTACTCGTCGATTCCGAGCCCGACATGGAGGTGGTGGGCGAGGCCTCCGACGGCCTGGAGGCGGTGCGGATGACGAAGGAGCAGCGCGCCGACGTCGTCCTCATGGACATCCGGATGCCCGGCACCGACGGCCTCGCGGCGACCCGCATGATCAGCGCCGATCCCGACCTCGCGGACGTCCGGGTGGTCATCCTGACGACGTTCGAGGTCGACGACTACGTCGTGCAGTCGCTGCGCGCCGGGGCCTCCGGCTTCCTCGGCAAGGGCTCCGAACCCGAGGAACTGCTGAACGCCATCCGGATCGCGGCCGGCGGCCAGGCCCTGCTGTCCCCGGCCGCCACCACCGGCCTGATCTCCCGCTTCCTCGCCCAGCAGGACCCGTCCGACGACGACCGCGACCCGGCCCGCGGCGAGCGGCTCGACTCGCTCACCGTCCGGGAGCGCGAGGTGCTGGTCCAGGTCGCCGGCGGCCACTCCAACGACGAGATCGCCGAGCGGCTGGAGGTCAGCCCGCTGACGGTGAAGACGCACGTCAACCGGGCCATGGCCAAGCTGGGCGCCCGGGACCGGGCCCAGCTCGTGGTCATCGCCTACGAGTCCGGCCTGGTCCGTCCAAGGGTGGAGTGAGCTCAACCCCGGCGTACTGCGGCCGGAGTATGCGCCGCATAAGGAACGGGACCTGGGGCCTACGGATCGGGTCCCGGCGATGGCTCAGGGTGTAAGGGCGGGCGCTCATCTGCGCGCCCGTTGCCGCTTCTGCCGCTAAACAGAAGAGAGACCCTGACCCATGTCCTGGCTGTCGAGATTCAGCCTCGCGCAACGGGCCCTGATAGGGCTGATGTCGATCATCGCGCTCGTCTTCGGGGCGATCGCGATACCCCAGCTCAAGCAGCAGCTGCTGCCCACCATCGAACTGCCCATGGTGTCCGTGCTGGCGCCGTACCAGGGCGCGTCCCCGGACGTGGTCGAGAAGCAGGTCGTCGAGCCCATCGAGGACAGCCTCGAAGCCGTCGACGGCATCAGCGGCGTGACCTCCACCGCCACCGAGGGCAACGCCCTGATCATGGCGTCCTTCGACTACGGCAACGGCACCGAACAGCTCGTCGCCGACGTCCAGCAGGCCGTCAACCGGGCCCGCGTCCAGCTCCCGGACGACGTGGACCCGCAGGTCGTCGCCGGTTCGACGGACGACATCCCGACCGTCGTCCTCGCCGTCACCTCCGACCGGGACCAGCAGGCCCTGGCCGACCAGCTCGACAAGACCGTCGTGCCGGACCTGAAGAGCATCGACGGCGTCGGCCAGGTCACCGTCGACGGCGTGCGGGACGTGCAGGTTTCCGTCACGCCCGACGACGCGAAGCTCGCGAAGGCGGGCCTCACCTCGCAGGCCCTCGCCCAGGCCCTCCAGGCGGGCGGCGCGACCGTCCCGGCCGGCTCCTTCGACGAGGGCGGCGCCAACCGCACCGTCCAGGTCGGCGGCGGCTTCACGTCGCTGAAGCAGATCCAGGACCTGATGGTCACGGGCGAGCCCGGCAAGGGCAAGCCGGTGCGCCTCGGCTCCGTCGCCACGGTGAAGCAGCAGGAGGCCCCGGCCGACTCCATCACCCGCACCGACGGCAGGCCCAGCCTCGCCGTCGCCGTCACCATGGACCGCGACGGCAGCGCGGTCGCCATCTCCGACGCCGTCCAGGACAAGCTCCCCGACCTCCGCAAGGACCTCGGCTCCGGCGCGAACCTCACGGTCGTCAGCGACCAGGGCCCGGCCGTGTCGAAGTCCATCAAGGGCCTCACCACCGAGGGCGCGCTCGGCCTGCTCTTCGCCGTCCTGGTGATCCTCGTCTTCCTCGCCTCGATCCGCTCGACCCTCGTGACGGCGGTGTCCATCCCGCTGTCCGTCGTCCTCGCCCTGATCGTGCTGTGGACCCGCGACCTGTCGCTGAACGTCCTCACGCTGGGCGCGCTGACCATCGCCATCGGCCGCGTCGTCGACGACTCGATCGTGGTCCTGGAGAACATCAAGCGGCACCTCGGCTATGGCGAGGAGCGCAACTCCGCCATCCTCAACGCCGTGCGCGAGGTCGCGGGCGCGGTGACGTCCTCGACGCTCACCACGGTCGCCGTGTTCCTGCCGATCGGCCTCGTCGGCGGCATGGTGGGCGAGCTGTTCGGCTCGTTCAGCCTCACCGTCACGGCCGCGCTGCTGGCGTCCCTGCTCGTCTCCCTGACAGTCGTCCCGGTGCTGTCGTACTGGTTCCTGCGGCCCCCGAAGGGCACCCCGGAGGACGCCGACGAGGCCCGCCGGCTCGCCGAGGAGAAGGAGGCCAAGAGCCGCCTGCAGCGCCTCTACGTCCCGGTCCTGCGCTTCGCGACCCGCCGCCGGCTCACCAGCGTCGCCCTCGCGATCGTCGTGCTGGTCGGCACGTTCGGCATGGCACCCCTGCTGAAGACGAACTTCTTCGACCAGGGCGAGGTCGAGGTTCTCACCGTCAAGCAGGAACTGAAGCCCGGCACCAGCCTGGAGGCGACCAACGCCCAGGCCAAGAAGGTCGAGCAGCTCCTCGGCGACACCGAGGGCGTGAAGAACTACCAGGTCACGATCGGCTCGTCCGGCTTCATGGCGGCCTTCGGCGGCGGCACGGACACCAACCAGGCCTCGTACCAGGTGACGCTGGACGACTCGGCGTCGTACGAGGACGTCCAGGACCGTGTAGAGAAGGGTCTGGCCGGTCTGAAGGGCATCGGCACGACCACCATCACCGCCGGTGACGGCTTCGGCGCCCAGGACCTCAGCGTGGTCGTGAAGGCCGCCGACGCCGACGTCCTGCGCACGGCCGCCGAAGAGGTCCGCAAGACGGTCGCCTCGCTCGACGACGTCACGGACGTCACCAGCGACCTGGCGACCAGCGTGCCGCGCATCTCGGTCAAGGCCAACGACAAGGCGGCCGCGGCCGGCTTCAACGACCAGACCCTCGGCGCCGCCGTCGCCCAGGCCGTCCGCGGCACCAACGCCGCCAAGGCGGTCCTGGACGACACCGAGCGCGACGTCGTCATCCGCTCGGCGAAGCCCGCGCAGACCCTGAAGCAGCTCCAGGACCTGCGCCTCGGCCCGGTGAAGCTCGGCGACATCGCGACGGTCAAGCTGGTCGACGGCCCGGTCTCCATGACCCGCATCGACGGCCAGCGCGCGGCCACCATCACCGCGAAGCCGACCGGCGACAACACGGGCGCCGTGAGCACCAAGCTCCAGTCGAAGATCAACGCGCTGAAGCTCCCCGACGGCGCCACGGCGTCGATCGGCGGTGTCTCCGAGGACCAGGAGGAGGCGTTCGCCAACCTGGGCCTGGCGATGCTCGCGGCCATCGCGATCGTCTTCATGCTGCTGGTCGGCACCTTCCGGTCCCTGATCCAGCCGCTGATCCTGCTCGTCTCCATCCCGTTCGCCGCCACCGGCGCGATCGGCCTGCTGGTGGCCACCGGCACGCCGATGGGCGTCCCCGCGATGATCGGCATGCTGATGCTGATCGGCATCGTGGTGACGAACGCGATCGTGCTGATCGACCTCATCAACCAGTACCGCAAGCAGGGCTACGGCGTCGTCGAGGCCGTGATCGAGGGCGGCCGGCACCGACTGCGCCCGATCCTCATGACGGCCCTGGCGACGATCTTCGCCCTGCTCCCGATGGCCCTCGGCATCACCGGCGAGGGCGGCTTCATCGCCCAGCCGCTGGCCGTGGTCGTGATCGGCGGCCTGGTGACGTCGACCCTGCTGACGCTGCTGCTGGTGCCCACGCTGTACGCGATGGTCGAACTGCGCAAGGAGCGGCGGGCTAAGAAGCGGGCGGCGAAGCGGCAGACGAAGCAGGAGGAAGTGTTGGAGCCCGTGGGGGTGTGACGGCGTGATGACGTGACGGCGTGAGGACGGCCGGGTCTCGGGGGAGACCCGGCCGTTTTGTCTACGCCTTCAGGGAGTTGACGAACGCGTCCCAGGCGGCGGCTGGGACGACGAGCGCCGGGCCGGAGGGGTTCTTGCTGTCGCGCACGGGGACGACGCCGGGGAAGTCCTCGGTGATCTCGACGCAATCGCCCCCGTTGGCATTGCTGTAACTGCTCCGGCGCCAGCGGGCGGAACTCAACTCGGGGGTGTGTCGCATGGCTTGTGGTCCTCCATAGCCTGTCGGATCAGCTCCGCCGAGGCGGCTGGAGGGAGGGCGTTGGCACGGAGTACCTCGTACCGCCGCCGCCACTTCTTCACCGAGTCCCTGTCCTCGTAGAGATGACCGACCTCGATGCCCTCTTCGTAGGCCGCGGTGGAGCCGCTTGGAAGGGTCAGCAGGGTCAGTGCGCCGCCCGCCAGATAGTGCAGACCAGAACTGAAGGGCATTACCTGCACCTTGCTGTCCGGAGTATCCACTTGTTCGAGCAGCAGAGCCAGTTGTTTGTACATGCACTCGGAACCACCGACGCTTCGCCGGAGAACGGACTCGTCGATGATCGCCCAGCGCAGGGGGCGTTCGGCCGAGCGCAGCCGGTCCTGTCGGGAGAGGCGGGCGTTCACGCGCTCCTCGACCTGGTCCGGGCTCAGCTCCTCATGGAGGCTGAGCTGGGCGTGGGCGTACTCCCTGGTCTGCAACAGCCCTGGCACGGCCTGCGCTACGTAGTTCTCGACGATCTCCGCCTGTGCCTCGAAGTCCATGAACCGCCGGTACTGGTCCGGATGCGCCTCCCGCTTGGCCAATTCATACAGCCCATGGAAGTGCCGGTCCGTGCCGAACGCCGCGTCCAGCCGGTCGGGAAGGTCCGGGGGAGGCATCAACTCGGCGGTCTCGATGCGGGCGAGGGTGCTCTTGCTGGAGTTCACGATGCCCGCGAGTTGTACGAGGGACAGCCCGGCGGTCTCGCGGTGACGGCGCTGCTCGGCGCCGAAGTAGTGGCGGGCGGAGAGGTAGGGGGTGAGGGCCTGTGGCTTGAATGTCATGGTCTGACCTCTCTGCTGACGTGGATGTCCCGTTCTCGGACCCGGGACGCGGCTCCCCTGTCCAGGGCACATGCCACAACGCGACGATGGAGACACACACGGTAATCACCGGTGTTCACGCCTGTCAGCGGAACGGGTTCGAAAGGAGCGGCGGAAGATGATGCGCGACGGAACGGGTGCGCCCCTGAGGTTGCTGCCCTGGACCACTCCGGACGGACGCCCGTGCTACCTCAGCACGGACGACGACAGCAGCCGACTGTCCCGCATGGCCGACGAGTTGGAGGCCGAGCTGCTCGGCTCGGCCGCGTACGTCCTCACCGCGGCCAGATCGCTCCTCGACGAACCGGCAGTGACCGGCAGGGAGTTGAGGTTCACGGGGGAACGACTCGCCGAGGCGCTCGGGGACGCCCTGCGGATCGCGGCGAGCCGGGGCGCCCGGTTGTCAGGCGAATGAGCCCGGCGGGCGGAAGCGAGGCTTGCGCAGGTGAGTTGCGGGGGCGGCGGCCAGCACCAGGCAGACCACGTACACCGGTGTCATGCGCGGGTCTGGGTGAGTGCTTGGACCAGGCGAAACCAGTGGGCGGTGTGCTGCGGGTCGGGGGAGCGGGTGGCGAGGGTCGCCAGCTCAGAGGTGAGCCGGTTGCGGGTCTCCGGGTCCGCTTCGGACGCCGCCTCGGCGAGGGCGTCCAGGTCCAGGGACTCGGGATCGCCGGCGAGGAGGAGGGCGGCCTGGTGGTGAGTGGCGGAGGAGAGCTCGTCGTCGAAGACCAAGCCTTCGATGGCGGCTGCGTACGCGAGTGCCTGGGCGTCACCGTCGTTCAGAGCGCGGAGAACATGCCGCTGTAGGGCCTCTCGGTCCTGGACGCACTGGAACGCGGTGTCGATGTCCTCGGTGCGGGCGATGCGCAGGAGGGCCGCGTGAACCGCGATGCCGGGGGTGATGTCGTCGGTCCCGGTGAGGACGTTCTCGGCGGACTCGTCGAGGAGGTGTTCTCTGTGCTCCTGGAAAAAGCGCTTCGAGTCGTCCCAGCTCTCGCACTCCAGCCAGCCGGACAGCGTGTCCCGGAGGATCAGGACCGGGAAGACGGCGTCCATGCCTTCGGAGAGGACCAGTCCCCTGATGTGCTGGTGCTGCTCGGCGACAGGCCAGGCGAGCGCGAGCTCCGCCATTGCTGTCGCGGCTTCGTCGGCGCCGAGGGCATCGGCGTGACGTGTCCAGAAGGTCCGGCTGTCCGTCCAGGTACGCGTGTTCATCCACTCGACGACCAGGTTCAGAGTGTCCGCCGAGAGTGTCAGCCAGTCCGGGGCGGGGACGTCTGTCTCCTGCCGCCAGAGCTGCTCCAGAAACTCGCGGCTGTCACGGGATGTGTGGGCGTGGGCCCGGAGCAATCGCCGGGCGTGCAGGACGATCTCACAGGGTTGGTCGGCCGACTCGTCGCTGACGATGCGGATGAGTCCCGACAGACCGGACGTCTGCGTGGGCTCGGGACGTCCCAGCTGGAAAGCGGCACGCTCGTACTCGATCGTACGAGCGGCGGTCGGATGGGCTTGAGCGAGCCCGGCGGCCGTGTCCGTGTAGGCCTGGATGGCGGCTGGGTCGTCTCCGATTCCGGACAGGTGGTTGGCGAGGTTGTTGAGTGATCCGGTGAGGTTGGGGAGGTAGGCGGCGGGGTTGGTGTGGGCGAGTTGGGTGTAGTGGCGTACGGCTTCGTGGGCGGGTTCGAGGGCGGCTTGGCGGTCTCCGGTGTCGGCCAGGTGGGCGGCGAGGTTGTTGAGTGATCCGGCGAGGTGGGGGAGGTAGGCGGCGGGGTTGGTGTGGGCGAGTTGGCGTCGGATGTGTACGGCTTCGTGGGCGGGTTCGAGGGCGCCTTGGCGGTCCCCGGCCCCAGCCAGGTGGGCGGCGAGGTTGTTGAGTGAGGTGGCGAGGTCGGGGAGGTACGCGGCGGGGTTGGCGTCGGCGAGTTGGGTGTAGTGGCGTACGGCTTCGTGGGCGGGTTCGAGGGCGCCTTGGCGGTCTCCGGTCCCAGCCAGGTGGTTGGCGAGGTTGTTGAGGGCCATGGCGAGGTCAGGGAGGTAGGCGGCGGGGTTGGCGTCGGCGAGTTGGCGTCGGATGTGTACGGCTTCGTGGGCGGGTTCGAGGGCGCCTTGGCGGTCTCCGGTGTCGGCCAGGTGGGCGGCGATGTTGTTGAGTGAGGTGGCGAGGTTGGGGAGGTAGGCGGCGGGGTTGGCGTCGGCGAGTTGGCGTCGGATGCGTACGGCTTTGTGGACGGGTTCGAGGGCGCCTTGGCGGTCTCCGGTCTCAGCCAGGCGGTTGGCGAGGTTGTTGAGGGCCATGGCGAGGTCAGGGAGGTAGGCGGCGGGG
>NZ_JBVHEP010000002.1:313042-313279 GCF_055562795.1 Streptomyces sp. NPDC016851 | reverse complement strand
TGTAGTGGCGTACGGCTTCGTGGGCGGGTTCGAGGGCGGCTTGGCGGTCTCCGGTGTCGGCCAGGTGGGCGGCGAGGTTGTTGAGTGATCCGGCGAGGTTGGGGAGGTAGGCGGCGGGGTTGGTGTGGGCGAGTTGGCGTCGGATGTGTACGGCTTCGTGGGCGGGTTCGAGGGCGCCTTGGCGGTCTCCGGTCCCAGCCAGGTGGTTGGCGAGGTTGTTGAGTGAGGTGGCGAGGT